>RSAS01000460.1 GCA_003934145.1 Candidatus Viridilinea halotolerans
AGCGGGCGAACAACCTGCTAGGTGCGCACCGTGCAGCCGCCAATGGTAAGGTAAGGTTTCAGAAAGGGACTTCTCGCTTTACAATCGTAGTGCCGACTTTAGTCGGCTCCCCGTCGCACCCCAAGACCTCAGCCGACTAAAGTCGGCACTACCTAGGTGGCGCAAACTGTAAAGTTGCCACGAACCATGTCTAAGGTTAAGAATCCTCACGGTGCGCACCTGGCAGGTTTTTGGGTTAGTCAGAGGCCCATGAGACCTAGCAGGTGAGGCGCGGTGGGCTGCTTGGGGAACGAGTTGGTGCTGCACGCGCCCCACCTGCCAGGTCGCTGGGGCTGCACGGGAATGGGAGCCACCAAAAAATCTTGACACTTCTGCCTCTGGTCCATTCGCTGCTCTACCGCATCAGAACGCGGCGGAGCAAAAAACTGTATATCTGAAGATACTGCTGGTTTATTCCCTGGGAGTATGGGCGGCCCGCTCGCATGCGGGCCAGTGGCCCGCGATCCCAAGCCATTGGAAGAATAAACCAGCAGTATCCCGAAAGCTCATGTTTCCCCGCTGCCCCGCCCGCGCAACCCGCGCACAAAGGCGACCTCATCGGGGCCAACCACCTTGAGTGCCACCAGGATAAGCCCGTAGAGTCCACCGCCGAGGGCGATACTGAGCAAGACGGGCCAGTCGCGCAGCGCAAAGACCAGCAGCGCCATGGCGCCCAACGCCACCAGGGTGCGCAGCAGGGCGCCCCAGCGCAACTGTCCCAACATATCGCGTAGCATCCAGAGGTATTGTCCCAACAAGACCAACTCCGTCACTACGGTGATGATCGCCGCCGCCCAGACACCGTAGATCGGAATGAAGAGCAGATTGGCTACAATATTCACACTGCTGCTCATAATCACCGCCCGTGCTACGCGCGTTTCACGGCCCGCGATCACCACCACATAGCCCAAGAACTCGGTCAGGAACATGAGCGGGATCACCCAGATCAGAATTGCCAGTAGGGGGGCAGTGGGGCCATATTCAGCCCCAAAGAGCAGCGCCACGAGCGGCGTCGCCAGCAGAAAGCCCCCCACCGCCAACGGAAGCGCGACCATCAGCAGGTAGCGCAAGAGGCGCTCGTAGACGCGGGGCAGGCTCGCCGGATCGCGCGCTGCCTGGCGTGTGAGCGACGGGTAGAGGGCGGTATTGAGGACGTTGGAGAGCGTCACGAGGGCGAAGATGAGATTGTAGGCCGCATTGTAATGGCCGGTCGGCACATCGCCACTATAGATATTGAGCAACACCGTATCGAAGCGATAGGAGAGGCCGAGGGTGAGGCCGATGACACCAAAGGGAAAGGCGGCGCGCAGCAGGGGCAGCCAGCGGCTGGGCGTAATGTGGCTAGGGCGCACGCCGAGCGCTAGTACGGCGCGCACCACCAGCAGCGTCATCACGGCAACGCCGATCATGGTGGCGATAATCAAGCCATAGTAGCCAAAACCGAGCCAGAGCGCCAACGCCCCCAGTAGCACAAAGACCAACTGGTTGACGACGCGCATACCCGAGGTCAGATCGAGGCGCTCGTAGCCCGAAAGGAGCGCCTCGCTGCTGCCGTGGACGGCATAGATCAAGACGGTGAGCGAATTGAGCGCAATAGCGCCAATCATCAGCGAAGGGCGGCCAGTTAGCACCGCCGCGCTGATCACCATAATGCCCGAAATGAGCCCCAGGATCAAACGTAGCGCCAAGAGATCGGCAAAGAGCGCCTGGATCTGTGCTGGGCCTTCAGGCCGATCGCGCAACCGGGCAACCTCGCGCACCGTATAGGGGGCCAAACCAAGATCGGCAATAAAGAGAAAGACCGTGCCAAAGCCAATCACCGCCGCATACTGACCAAAATCATTGGCCCCCAAATTGCGGATAATCAGCACCGTAAAGGCAAACGAAAGGATCTTGATCGCGATTTGCGCAGCAAAGCCAAAGAGGGAATTGCGCAGGATCGTCCGCGAGAGTTGTTGCATAGGATCCTTTTTTTGTTTGGTGTTGGCGGCGAAGCCGCCAACACCAAACAAAAAGCTTTGGGTGTGACCAAAATGTGTGGGGCTGCGCCCCACGCCCCGCCGGACGTTTAAGGGCGAGCAAAAACCGTGAGCTTTGCCGCAAAAGAACGCATAGGAACGCAAAAAACTACGATGCATCCCCCCCTCTCCCGCCACGCGGGAGAGGGGGCAGGGGGTGAGGGCCATCTAGGGCATCCCCATCACGTATCCGTGGTTCCTAGATTCAATGTTCTGTCCGCCGTTAAACCGCCCCACGGTGTGAGGATGCACGGGAACCTAGTTCCCGCGTGCACCATCTCTATCCCTTTACTCTAGCTCTTCCTCTTCCCGATGCTTTTTCGGCGGGACTTTAGACGCTTCGCGTTTGCGTTCGCGCCAAGCCAAGCGTTCGCTGATCTGTGCCTCGAAGCCGCGGCGCGTTGGTTCGTAGTAGATGCGCCCCGTCAAGTTGGGTGGCAGGTGTTCTTGGTCGCTGCGCCCTTCGGGTAGATCGTGAGCATATGCGTAGCCTTGCCCGTAGCCCAAGTTCTTCATCAGGTGCGTGGGGGCATTGCGCAGGTGCAACGGCACCGGCTCGTTGCGCGTCTCGGCGACATCCTTGAGGACGGCGGCGTAGGCGGTGTAGACGGCGTTGCTCTTCGGAGCTTGACATAAATAGACGGCAACTTGTGCGAGGGCGAGATCGCCCTCTGGTTGACCGAGGAAATGGACAGCCTGTTGGGCCGCCATGGTCTGCGGGAGAGCGTGGGGATCGGCGAGGCCAATATCTTCGACGGCCATGCGCACAAGGCGTCGGGCGATGTAGAGGGGGTCTTCGCCGCCGTCGAGCATGCGCCCCAACCAGTAGAGCGCCCCATCGGGATCGCTGTCGCGCACACTCTTGTGCAGCGCCGAGATGGCGTCGTAGTGCAGTTCGCCGTGCTTATCGTAGCGTGTAGCGCGGCTCTGGAGCGCATCGCGGATATCGTCGAGCGTAATCAGGCGGGTGGTGCCGATGGCGGGGGGCTTGGCCAGCGCCGCCGCTTCGAGGGCATTGATGGCTACCCGTGCATCGCCATTGGCCATATTGACGAGGTAGCCGCGGGCATCGGCGGCAAGCAGCGCCTTGAGTTTGCCCAAACCGCGCTCCTCATCGCCGAGCGCCCGGTCTACCAAGTGACCCAGCACCTCATCGCTCAACGCCTCTAGGGGAAAGACGCGCGCCCGCGAGAGCAGAGCGCCATTGACTTCAAACGAAGGATTCTCGGTCGTTGCGCCAATCAGAATAATCGTCCCGTCTTCTACAAAAGGCAAGACCGCATCCTGTTGCCCTTTGTTGAAACGATGAATCTCATCAATAAACAGCACGGTACGTTGCTGAAACATGCCCAAGCGATCTTTGGCCTCTTGTACTACACGACGCAGATCGGCAACACCAGCGCTCACCGCGCTGAGCGGCTCAAAGTGAGCCTGGGTTGTCGCGGCGATAATCTGGGCCAGCGTCGTCTTGCCGCTGCCTGGTGGCCCCCAAAAAATCAACGAGAAGAGCTGGTCATGGGCGATAGCGCGGCGCAACAAACGCCCCTCGCCAATAATCTGCTCCTGCCCCAGATACTCATCGATCGTACGCGGGCGCATACGGGTCGCCAGCGGGGCTTGATTTTGGAGCGTATTTGCCCGTTGGGCATCAAAGAGCGTCGGGCCACGTTTGGGAGGCATAGGCTATTCCGTGCTGCATTTTGCTATTGGTACGATTGTACCCCAAATTGTAGAGTTAAGCCTCTGGTGGGCCTGTAGGCGGGGGTTCGGGGGCTTGGCCCCCGAAAAAATCCTCCTTCCGGCGGGGTTCAAGGGGCCGCAGGCCCCTTTATCGCCCCATGCGCATGAACGGAAGCCTCTGGTGGGCCTGTAGGCGGGGGTTCGGGGGCATGGCCCCCGAAAAAATCCCCCTTCCGGCGGGGTTCAAGGGGCCGCAGGCCCCTTACGTTAAATGCGCATGCGCTATAGTCCCTATGGGCTATAGCGACTAGGGAGTAAGGAGCTATTGAAGACGAAACCAGGATCGTCTATGATGCCTACAGATAGAAGTTCGTAGCCTTACGCGAGTGTAGGTTAGCGCACCAATCCCCGGCCCGTTCATCCCCTGTCTTCCCCCTACATCCCCAGTAGCTTCCCCAGCTCTCTCCCCTCGCGGTAGACCTCGTGCGCGGCGGGTTGCGCGCTTCTTGTAAACCATCTGTGTGGCGGCCCCGTAAGGGGCCGCCATTTGGTTTTGGGGGGGATTTTTTGGGGGCCAAGCCCCCAAGCCCCCGTCGGACTGCGGGAGGATGCGAGGGAACCTGGTTCCCGCGCGCACCCTATACGCGAAGGGGCCGCAGGCCCCCTCGGTCAAGGGGTGTGCGTGGGAACTTGGTTCCCGCGCATACCCTATTTTTTTACAAAGAGCATGTAGTTGACCGCCGCGCCGCAGGCGTAGAGGATCGCGGTGGCGGCAAAGAGCGGTCCGAAGCCATAGTCGCGCTGCACTTGGGCGCTGATGCTGGGGCCAACAATATAGCCTAGTGAGAAAGCGCCGTTGATCAGGCCAATCACGAGGGGGCGGGCCGCTTCGGGGGTCCGCTCCATCGCGTAGGCTTCGTAGAGCGGTGATGCCATGTTCATGAGCGCCCCGCGCACGAGCGCGATGCCGGCGGCGAGCCAGAGGTTGGACGCGGCGGCGAGGAGTAGCAGGCAGGGAATGGCGAGCGCTTGGGTGACGACGACGCTGCCCATGTAGCCCAAGTGGTGGGCGAGCCAGGGCGCAAGCAGCGTCGCTGCACCGGTTGCGACGCCAATGGCGGCGAAGATGAGGCCCAAAGCGGCGTCGGGGGCGTCAAAACGTTGACGAAAATAGATATTCAAAAAGGGAATGAGTAGCGCCGCACCACAGGAAATGAAGAGCGGCGAAAAGACAAACGGTATGGCGTAGCGACTCCAGTACAGGAGTTGACGCAACTCGGCGACAAGCAGCGCACCGGGCTGGCGCGGGCGCAGCCCCATGCGCATGAATTTTAGGGCGGTAGCCCTAAAAGCCGCTGTCGGGGCTGTGCCCCAAACGCTCTTTTTGCGGCGAAGCCGCCGCCGCCCCGCCAGAGGGCGTGCCGAAGGGCTTGTGCTAAGGGGTAAGCGCAGCGGCAGCAGCGCGAGCAGGGCGATAAATGCGGCTAGGCCGAAGATAATACGGTAGATCGTGG
>RSAS01000016.1 GCA_003934145.1 Candidatus Viridilinea halotolerans
CGCCTTGTTGAAGCGCGAGCGCCCCTTCGTAGAGCAGTTCGGCTATTTGATCTTGCATCGCTTTTGTTTCCTGTTCCTGGAGAATGCGAGGGAACCAGGTTCCCTCGCGCACCCTTTCAACAAGCTGCGGCCTCTAAAACTCCGCCGGAAGGGGGGGATGCTTCGGGGGCCATGCCCCCGAACTCCCGCCGGAATGGCACAGCCGCCGAACGTCGTTCCCCCTCTCCCGCTTGCGGGAGAGGGGGCAGGGGGTGAGGGTCATCCGGGGCATCCCAATCATGTCGCCTGCTGTGGCTTTACCGCCTCCTTCTTGCGCTTCACGTCGTAGTACTGCCACATCCAGACGCCGCTGAAAATCATAATACCGACGACGTCGGTGAGCAGGTTGGGCCAGAAGCAGAGGAAGGTGCCGAAGGCGGCGATGATCCATTCGAGCCATGTCGTCTGGCGTACCAAGTAAAACATCGAGACCGCCGAGAAGGCGATGGTGCCCAGGGTTGCCGAGAACCAAGACATGGCCACCTCTGCCCATACCACGTCAACCAGGGGCTTTCCGGTGTGGCCCACCATAAGAATTTCGGGCGTGAAGGCGAAGAGCAGCGGCATCACATAGAGCAATTTGGCAAACTTAAAGGCGGTCCAGCCGGTTTTCCATGGATCGGCGCCGGCTATCGCGGCCCCCGCGTAGGCGGCCACACAGACCGGCGGGGTGATGTTGCTATCTTGGCTGAACCAGTAGACAATCATGTGCGCGGCGATAACGGCAATCCCCATCTCTTGCAGCGCCGGTACAGTGATGACGGCAACAATCAGGTAGGCCGCCGTAACCGGCACACCCATGCCCAGCAGCAGCGAGGCGATGCCAATCAACGCCACGGCGGCGAGGATGCTGCCCCCGCTGAAATTGATGATGATGTTGGCAAAACGTTGCCCGATACCCGTTGCGTAGAT
Organism: Candidatus Viridilinea halotolerans; assembly: GCA_003934145.1. GTDB lineage: Bacteria > Chloroflexota > Chloroflexia > Chloroflexales > Chloroflexaceae > Viridilinea > Viridilinea halotolerans. Next base: position 952 of record RSAS01000016.1, read on the forward strand.
CGTCCCGACAATAATGCCAATCACGCCGACGGTACCACCAATCACCAACGTGTCGCGCACACCCTTTTGCATCGCCTCATAACAGGTCTGGATCACGCGCCAAGTGCTACGGCCAATCGCATTGATGGTACTGCCGCCCAATTCTTGGGGATGGCGCAAATCATTGGCATTGGCTGGCATCGTGAACATCAGTGGGATACACACGATGATCGCCCAGACAGCCGACAAGCCAGGGGAGTAGCCTACGGTGAGCATGACGATCATGACAATCAGGGGCAGCGCAAGATACCACTCGTCACGAATGATCTCCCAGGCCGATTTGCCCGCCTCAATACCCTTGAGGCCATACTTCTTCGCCTCAAAGTGAACCATCGTCAGTACCGAGGTGAAGTAGAGAATCGCGGGCACAATCGAGATGAGCACAATGGTCGCGTAGGGGATGCTGGTCAACTCTGCCATCACAAACGCCCCCGCGCCCATAACGGGAGGCATAAAAGCACCGCCAATCGAGGCTGAGGGTTCGATGGCCCCCGCGACGTGGGGGCGAAAACCAGCCCGTTTCATCAACGGAATGGTGAAGGTGCCGGTGCTCACCGTGTTGGCGATGGCACTGCCCGAAATAGAGCCAAAGAGTGCCGAAGAGATCACCGCAACTTTGGCCGGGCCACCCGTCGTGCGCCCGGCGATAGCGAGCGGCAAATCAATAAAAAAGCGACTCGCTCCTGAAGCGCTGAGGACGGCCCCGAAGAAGATGAAGAGGATAACGTAACTGACCAAGACGTTGGCCATGACGCCAAAGACGCCCTCTTGATCGAAGAAAAGCACCGTCGCCACGCGTTGCCATTGCTGACCACGGTGGGCAAAGGCCCCAATGATGGGCAGATCGTAGAGCAGGTAGCCATAACGCATATAGAGCAAAAAGAAGGCCCCAATGAGCGTCATTGACCAGCCGAGCACGCGGCGGGCTATCTCGAGCGCAATGATCAGCCCCACCACTCCAACCATGAAGTCGGTTTCGTTATAGTTCCCGGCACGAAACTGGAGGGTGCGAAAATTTTGGATGTAGTAATTGACCACGTAGAACGTGATGCCCATCAGCGCCAAATCGAGAATGCTTGGGCCGCCACGCGGCGCAAGTACGCTACGCATCGCCGTGGGAATGCGCTCAAGCAAAGGGTAGACAAAGGGGCGAAGTTTACTCTTACGGGGTAGCGCGGGGTAGAGGATCAGAATCAAGAGGAAGGTGATCATCACATAGACACCGCGCTGATACTGCACCTGAGCAGGCAGCGTCGCAGCGGTGTAGATGTAAAATCCAGCCATACCAACCGACATGAGGGCAACAATGAGAGCCCAAAACTGATTGAGGGTTCGCGTAGCAGGTTCTTCCAACTCCATCAACTCTTTGAGGCGGGCTTGCGTCTTTTCATCATCAGCTTCAGGGGCAAGCGGCTGTGCTTGGCTGGCCATGCACTACTCCTTCTCAGCGTCGAGTATTGGGGTTTCGGGGGCGGCTCTGCCGCCCCCAAAGATCATTTTTGTTGCTGCTTGGCGGCTTCGCCACCAAACAGCAACAAAAATGGAGGTTTGGGCGCAGCCCCAAGCGTATTACACTACGCTCCTTTCATGTTGGCGGCGAAGCCGCCAACACGAAAGAAGCGAGAGGGTTTGGGGCGCAGCCCCAACGACGTTCTGTTGTGCGGCGGCGACGCAGTCACTGCCGCACAACAGAACAAGCAAACCTACTTCAGCTCGTCCGGCACGGTCACGCCCTGCTCTTCCCAGAAGCGCACGGCACCGGGGTGGAGCTTGTTGGCGATACCAGTGATGCCCACCTCCAAGGTCATCTCTTCGGCGGAAGGGTGGGTGGTCACGAGGCGATCGAGGCCGCCTTCGAGGTAGACGACGCGCAATGCGTTGTAGACTACATCCTCGGGCACGTCCATGTTGGCGACCCAGAGGGCGGTGTCTTGGAAGCTAGGCACATCGTCGGGGTTACCCGGATAGGCCCCGCCGGTGAGGGCGCGCTGCGAGTAGAAGGGGAAGGCGTCGAAGAAGCCCTGCTCCATACCGGGGTTGTAGACGTCAATCAAGCGAATGTCGGTGTAGGTCGAGGCCTCGGTCACCGACGAGTTGGGGAAGCCGGCCAAGATCCAGAAGCCGTCGAGTTGGCCGTCGCCCATTGCAGCAGCGGCCTGCGAGTAGCCCAGGTACTCCACCTGCACCTGCTCCATTAGGCCCATGTGGGTAAAGAAGCGCTCCGCCGAGAGGGCCGCGCCCGAACCGGCGTTGCCCAGCGCAATGCGCTTGCCCGGCAGATCGGCTACCGTCTCGATGCCACTGGATTGGCTCACCACCAAGTGGATCACGCCGCCATAGAGCGGCGCCACCGGCATCACATTGGTGTACTGGGTCGGATCCTCAGGCAGCACGCCCTGGGCACCCAGCGCAACATCACCGGCGTAGACGATACCGAAGTCGCGTTCGCCCGAATTGACGCTGCGCAAATTCTCTGCCGAACCGCCCGTCCCTTCCGCCGTCAGGTCAATACTGGGGACACCCTCGTTGATGATCAGCGAGAGGGCGTCAGCATAGACCTGGAAGACGCCACCGACCGGGCCGCCACCAAAGGCGAGGCGCTGCACGGGGCCATCTGCGGCGGGTGCAGGCGCGGCGGGATCAGCGGGTTCGGCGGGAGTCTCCTCTTCCTCTTCCTCCTCTTCGCCCTCGCCTGCACTGGGGGTATCTGCGGGTGCGGCGGGTGCCGCCGGAGCGGGGGCCGCGGCGGGCTCAGTGCTGCCACACGCAACGAGCAGCGCACTCACCAAGAGCAGCAGGAGTGCTGCAAACCAACGCGAACGAGAGAACCTGTGAGTCATCCTAACCTCCTTGTACTAACACGATCGCGCAACAACGCGCGACTGGTACGAAAAGACGCCGAGGCCCAGCCTCGCGTCGGATCGTCGCTGTTTTTTTCGCATTGGCAACTTCGCCGCCAATGCGGAAGGGGGCTTTTGCGGGGCGGCTGCGCCGCCCCCGTGCCAACGGGGGAAATTTGCGGGGCCGTGCCCCTTCGACTCGGCTCAGGGCAAGCCCGCACCCCCGCCGGATGGCCCAAAACCCGCTCGTAGTAGGGGCTTTAGCCCCGTTCAAGGGTTGCTTACGGGCCTTCCGGCGGGGGTTTGGGGGCATGGCCCCCGCAAAATTTCCCTTTCCAGCGGGGTTTAAGGGGCCGCAGGCCCCTTAAGTTAATGCGCATGCCCCAGAACCCCCGCAAGGCGGCTTCGCCTAAAGCAGGGCTAAAACCTGTTTCACCAATGCTTGATCCAGCGGATCGAGACCTTGGGTGAGTTGGGCTACATCGCGTTCACCCGCCCAGATCGCCAAGACGGGATCGCGCAACTGCCAACCCTTGCGCTCCAAGTCGTGCAGGGTCTGTTCCAGTTCGGGACGATTGCTGGCATCACCACGCGCCACCATGGCCAGATCTGCGAGGAGCGGCGCGAATTGCTCTAACGCTTCGGCAGCCTCATCGTCAGCGCCGCCGGTGCGGATCACGCCGGCAGCGGTGAGCCGTTCGATCACAATTTGGCGTTCGGCAATATTGAGCGCATCAAGCGCCAATTGCAACTCGTGGCCATCGCCGCGCTCTAGGGCCGCACGCACATGAGTGGGCATGCTCGCCAGTAACTCTGGCGTCAAGCCACTATGCGCATCCTCGGCAGCCAAACGGTGGCGCTCGGCAAACTCGGCAAGGCCGATCTGGCTAAACAGATCGGCTGCTTGTTCAAGGTAGGGGCGCGCCAAATCGGGCCGCCCGCGCCGCCGCAAGGCCCAACCGTAGTTGCCCGTCTGCGCAGCGGCGGCGTAGTACTCGCCCACGTTCCAATAGTGGCGCACCGCCTGATTGAGCAGGTCGGTCGCCTTGGGCAGATCGCCACGCTCAAGCAAGACACGCCCTTGGTCAATTAAGGCATCCGCCTCGGCTTTGAGGTCTGTTGACATGGTTTAGTGATTTGTATCAAACGTAAGGTATCCCAATTCTATCATATATCGCGCCTTCCATCACACCAAACCCCAAACGGAACTGGTGTCACCAAAATCTGGAGGGCTACGCCCCATGCCCCGCCAAGTGAGGATGCGCGGGAACCAGGTTCCCGCGCGCACCCTTCCTACGCCTTGCTTGTGGTACGATGCGCTGGCTTGTAAGCTACTGCTGGTTTATTCCCTCCCCTGGGAGCGTTTAAGGGCGGACAGAAAACATGTGCGCCCCCTTCTGGAATCGCATTGCAAC
>RSAS01000068.1 GCA_003934145.1 Candidatus Viridilinea halotolerans
CGAACCCCCGCCGCAAGGCCCGCCAGAGGCTTACGTTCATGCGTATGCCCCTAAAACCCCGCCGGAAGGGGGAATTTTTCGGGGGCATGGCCCCCGAACCCCCGCCGCAAGGCCCGCCAGAGGCTTACGTTCATGCGTATGGCGCCAAGCTCCCGTGCGCCCCCATTTACACGTTGCCCCCTTTGTGCTACGATCTTGCTACGTATGTTGGAGGTTTATGAATACGACAGGAGCCATTGCCATCGAGACGGGAACTATTGCACGGCGTGTTGTTGACCTCGCGGAAGACAAGCAGGCCCACGAGATTGTGCTGCTCGATATTCGCAGCCAGAGTACCATCGCTGACTATTTTGTGATCTGTTCTGCTGATAGTGATCGTCAAATTAAGGCGATTATTGATCACATTGATGTCAAAGTACAGCAAGAATTTGCTATCAATCCTCGCATGGAAGGCACCGCTGATACCGGCTGGGTTGTGCTTGATTACGGCCACGTTGTTGTTCACATCTTCAGCCCCACCCAACGTGACTACTATCGCCTTGAGCGCCTCTGGGATAAGAGTCCGCCGGTGGTGGTGGTGCAATAAGCTCTTTGTGGGGGTTCGGAGGAGGCTCTGCCTCCCCCAACCCCCCGTCGGGGGCTTAGCTTAATACACATGGGGTTGCAGCCCCAAATGCGCAGTCGAGAAATTTATGCAAAACAGAATTGCTCTCATCACCGGCGGCACTGGGGCGCTTGGTAGTGCCGTTGTACATACCTTCCTCCAGGCCGGCGCCAAGGTCGTTGTGCCCTACCGCCGCGAGGGTGAACTGGCGACGTTGCGCTCGCGTTTGGGCCTTGCCCATGATGCGCCGCTCAGTGGCGCGATCCTTGATCTGACTAATGAGCAGGCGGTGCAAACCTATTACGCAACCGTCGCGGCGCAGCACGGTGGCATCGATATTCTCGTCAATATTGCCGGCGGCTTCGCGGGTGGCCAGGCTGTCCATGAGACGGCTTGGGAACTCTGGCAGGAGCAGCTTGATCTTAATCTCAAGACGGCGGTACTCTCGTGCGCTGCGGCCATTCCCCACATGATCGCCCGGGGCGGCGGCAGTATCGTCAATGTGAGTAGTCGCACCGCCACCCAAGCCGGTGCCAAGCTGGCCGCCTATGCTACTTCTAAACGGGCGCTGCTACAGCTCACCGAGGCGCTCGCCGCCGAACTGCGCGATCACGCAATTACGGTCAATAGCATCCTGCCCAGCGTGATTGATACGCCCGCCAACCGCGGGGCCATGCCCCAAGCCGATTATAGCGCTTGGGTCAGCCCAGAGGCCATTGCGCAGGTCATGCTCTTCCTTGTCGGCCCTGATGCCCGTGTCATAAGCGGGGCCCATCTGCCGGTCTACGGGAGGGCGTGAGGCGGGAGGCGAGGAGGCGAGGTGACGGTGAGGCGAAGAGGCGAAGAGGCGTGAGGCGAAGAGGCGAAGAGGCGTGAGGCGTGAGGCTCTTTTGCGGCAATGCACACAAAAAACCGTATACCTGAAAATCCCCTCCCCCTCCCCGCAAGCTTGCGTGCGTCACTCGAACTGGTGGCCGCCCAAGCGGCCCAGCACGGGGTACGCGTCTGGCTGGTGGGTGGCGTGGTGCGCGATCTGCTGGCAGGTTTGCCGCTTAGCCATGATCTCGATTTCGCCGTTGAGGGCGACGTGGCGGCGTTGGCTGCGGCCATGGCCAGTGCCAGCGGCGGACGCATCGTAGCCCAACACGCGCCCTTTGGTACCGCGAGTATTGAACTGCCCGCGCAGGATGGTGCGCCGCCGCTGCTGCTCGATCTGGCGCGTACCCGCCGCGAACACTACCCCCAGCCGGCAGTGTTGCCCGAGGTTCGCCCTGCACCGATTGAACAAGATCTGTTGCGCCGCGATTTTAGCCTCAATGCCATCGCCTGCGAACTGAGCATACACGAGGGCAGACTCAGCTTTGGCGCACTGCTCGATCCCTTTGCTGGCCAAGCCGATCTTGCCGCCCGCCGCCTGCGTTTGCTCCACGCGCAGAGCCTGCGTGACGATCCGACGCGCATCCTGCGCGGCCTGCGTTTGGCTAGCCGCATGGCCCTCGCGCTAACGCCGGAGAGCGCCGCGCAGCTTGAACATGCGCTGGCAGCGGGCTACCTGGCGCTGCTTTCGCCCGAACGTATCCTTAACGAACTCTGCCTCGCCCTGCACGAAGCGCGTCCCGACGCGGTGTTGCATCGCGCCGACGCTTGGGGCATCACGCCGCAGATCCTCCCTGGTCTTGCGTACAGCGCCGACCTCGCCGCCCGTTGCGAGCGCTACGCCACATCCGCTGGCCCCCACGATCCGTTGGTCTGGATGGGCCTGTTGTGCTATGCTTGCGCCCCTGCCACGCGCACAGCGTTGTTGCGGCGCTACCCGTTGCCCAACCCCGCCGCGACCCTGCTGCGCCAACTGGAACCATTGCGCACCGTGGCCCCCCGCCTCGCAAGCATGCCCAATAGTGCCCTAGATCGCACCTTGCATACGTTTAGCATGACGGCATGTATTGTGCTACACTTTGCTGAACCGGATGCTGCCGCGCCGGTGATGCACTACTTGCACCAATTACGCCCGCAACGCGCCCCCCTTGATGGTCACGATCTGCGCCGTCTGGGGGTGGCCCCCGGCCCCCGTTTTGGCCAGTTGCTGGCGCAACTGCGCGACCTTACGCTTGATGGCCAGATGACAACCCGTGCGCAGGCCGAAGCTTGGGTGCTTCAAGAGCTTGCGAGCAGTGAAGCAAAGGAGCTCACCTAATGGATAGCACTCTCCAGATGCTCAAGGATCTCGCCGAAGCCCCCGGTGTGCCAGGCCAAGAGCGTGCGGTACGGGCGGTGATGCGCCGCTATTTGGAACCATTAAGTACCGTTACTACCGATAATATCGGCAGCATCATCGGATGTAAAGACGGCGACGCCGCTGGGCCCAAGATTATGCTGTCTGGTCATCTAGATGAAATCGGCTTTATGGTGACGCGCATCACCGACGAGGGCTACCTGAAGTTTCAGACCCTCGGCGGCTGGTGGGAACAGGTGATGCTGGCGCAGCGGGTTGAAGTTTACACACGCCAAGGCGCTATTCTGGGCTTAATTGGCTCGAAGCCGCCCCATATTCTCACCCCCGAAGAGCGTAAAAAAATTGTCGATAAACAGAAGATGTTCATTGATATTGGTGCCAGTTCGCGCAAGGAGGCCGAGGAGTGGGGCGTGCGCCCGGGCGATCCCATCGTGCCGGTGGGGCCCTTTGCCCAGATGCGCAACCCCGATCTGCTCATGGCCAAGGCATGGGATAACCGCTTCGGCTGTGCGCTCGCCATCGAGACGTTGCGTCTGTTGCAGCAGCAAAACCATCCCAACCGCGTCTATGCGGTGGGCACGGTGCAAGAGGAGGTCGGCCTGCGTGGCGCCCTCACGACGAGCAACGTCATTCAGCCCGACATTGGCATTGCCCTCGATACTGGCATTGCGGGCGATATGCCCGATGTGAATGCCGACCAAGCGGCGGGCAAGGTGGGCGGCGGGCCGGTACTTTTGCTCTACGATGGCTCAATGATTGCCCATACCGGTCTGCGCGACCTCGTGATCGACGTGGCGGCAGCCGCAGATATTCCATTGCAGTTTGATACCATGCCCGGCGGCGGCACCGATGCCGGGCGCATCCACATTGTTGGTGCGGGTGTGCCCTCCGTGGTGATTGGCATCCCCGTGCGTTACATTCATACCCACAGCGCCATTATGCACCGCCGCGACTTTGCGCAAGCGGCGCAACTCTTGGTGGGCCTGATTCAGCGCCTTGATGCTGCCACGGTCGCCAACTTGAAAGCGTAGGCTATGCGCGATACCTCATCACCGTTTGATCTGCTCCGTCTGCGTCTGCCCCTCTGGCTCGTCGCCCTCTTGCTCGGTTTTGCCCTCATTGGCGGCTTAATGGGCGGTATCTTCAGCAGCCTGCTCGTAGGCCGTGGCGGCATTGTTACCAATTGCCCCGAAAATGAGGCGATCTGCGCCGAATTTGCGGTCTTCTGGGAGGCTTGGTCACTCGCCCGCAATCGCTACGTCGAGTCCGAAGCTGCCGATCCCGCCATAATGACCGCTGGCGCGGTCAATGGCATGCTCGACAGCTTGGGCGATCAGGGCCACACCCGCTACCTGACAGCAGCCGAGGCGGCTGAGTGGGAGCGGGCGTTGAGTGGCAACAGCTTCGAGGGCATTGGGGCCTATATTGATGTGCGTAACGGCCAGACGATGATTGTCGCCCCGATTGAGGAATCGCCCGCCGCTGCGGCGGGGCTGCGTCCGGGCGACATCATTCTCGCCGTTGATGGTGTCTCCACCGAAGGCTGGACGATCGAACAACTCCAGGCCAATGTGCGCGGCCCGCAGGGCACCACCGTCATTTTGCGCGTCATCCATCCCGGCGAGCGCGAACCAGTTGACATCAGTATTGTGCGCGCTGCGGTGAATGTGCCCAGCGTCAGTTGGCGCATGCTCCCCGACAACATCGCGCTTATCCGTCTCTCTTCCTTCGACCGCGATGCGGGCGCACAACTACGCTCGGCGCTGCGTAGTGCGCAAGCCGAGGGTGCCCGCGCCATTATCTTTGATCTGCGCAACAACCCTGGTGGCTTGTTGGAGCAGGCGATTGAAGTGGCCAGCCAATTCCTTGCGCAGGGCACCACTGTCCTGATCGAAGAGGATCGTAACGGCCAGCGCAACGAGAAACAGGCCGTGCGCGGCGGTCTCGCCCTAGAGCTTCCGCTGGTTGTGTTGATCAACGGTGGTTCGGCCAGTTCCGCCGAGATCGTTGCGGGGGCGATCCAAGCCGCCGGACGCGCCGTGCTGGTGGGTGAAACCACCTTTGGCACCGGCACGGTACTCACTCCCTTCCGCCTCAGCGACGGCAGCCGTCTGCTCTTAGGCACGCAACAGTGGCTCACCCCCGACGGGCGACTCATTCGCGGCCAGGGCATCACCCCCGACGAAGAGGTGCCCCTGCCCTTAACCCTGCGCCCGCTCTCGCCCGCCGAAGCCGCCGAACTGGACGCCACCGCGCTACAGGCCAGCGACGACGCGCAACTGGTACGGGCGCTCGAGTTGGCGCGGGATGAGGATTAAGGGAAGCGCAAACTTTTAAGCACCCCAGCAGTCTGTCATGCTGAGCGCAGCGAAGCATCTCTTTTCGACCGAAGAGAGACCCTTC
>RSAS01000105.1 GCA_003934145.1 Candidatus Viridilinea halotolerans
TTTTGCCCGACCTGCCTCAGCCGGGCGGGACGAATGTATTTAATCGACACCAACGTCATCAGCGAGGCCCGCAAGGGCGATCGCAGCAACGCCGGAGTACGGCAGTTTTTCCGTGAGGCGTTAGAGTCGGGGGCGCCCTGCTTTGTCAGCAGCATCACGATCGGCGAGATTCAGCGCGGCATCAGCCTTTGCAATCATCGCGGCGACCGGAAGCAAGGCCTCATGCTGCAGGCTTGGCTGGATAGTGTGCTGGAGAGCTACGCGTCTGATATTTTGCCGTTTTGCACAGAGTGCGCGAGGCTTTGGGGGCACCTTTGCTCGCCGGACACAACCAATATTATCGACAAGCAACTTGCGGCGACGGCGCTGTGTTATGACCTGGTGCTGGTGACGCGGAATGTGCGGCATGTGGCGGGCACTGGGGTGCGGGTGTTTGATCCGTTTATTTGAGGTGCTGGGGGTGGTGGTGCGCTGGGGACGGAGGCGGTCTACGTCCCCAAGCGTGGGGACGTAGACCGCCTCCGTCCCCAGCGCTTCTAACCAACCCTTTACATATTGTGCCTCATGGGCTACATTTTACGCACTTATTGCCAATATTGAGGCCCAAGAGCTACAATGAGCACTCTCGCTGATGTTGCGGACATGTTGAAAGCTGCCAGAACCGAGGCCCGCCTTAGCCAGGAAGAAATAGCACGGCGCGCCGGCGTCGCCCGCTCCACCGTGGCGCGCATGGAAACCCTCGCCAAGGGCGACATGAGCGTATCCGCCTTGCTGAGATTGTTGGAATCAGCAGGCTACGATCTCAAACTGGTTAAAACGGGACATCAGCGAACAATTGAAGACATTCTGGCGGAACAACGCAGCGGTGAGACCTGATGCGACTTAACGTACAGGTGCGCGGAAAACACGTGGCGCAACTGTACCGTGAACGTGACGAGTACGTGCTGAAATATGCCACGGATGCTGACCCCGCCGACTTTGTCAGTCTAACGATGCCCGTTCGCGAACAAGCATGGCGATGGCCTCGCGACCTGCACCTGACAGCAGTGCAAACCTGCCCTCCGGCGTTGCAGGAAAACCAACC
>RSAS01000337.1 GCA_003934145.1 Candidatus Viridilinea halotolerans
CTTGGGTATGATGCGCGACCGCGCCATCGAGATTGCCGCGAGCCTACGCATTGGCGGGCGCCTCACCAATCGTGAGGGCCGTCCGCTGGCGGGGGTTCCGATCACCATTGAGGGACGCGCCCTCGCACCGGCTCATACGGATGGCGAGGGACGCTTTAGCTTGGGCCCGCTGCAGCCCGGCCAATTGACGCTCAGGGTAGCCCTACCCGATGCCGAAGATCGGCTGGTGCCGCTGACTATACCGTCGGAGCATTACGATATCGTCGTTGATTGACGCCACTGAAAGGGGATCGCCATGCCGGAGTATTTGTCGCCAGGTATCTACATTGAGGAAGTCAATTCAGGGCCGCGTCCGATTGAGTCGGTGGGAACCGCCTGTGCCGCCTTTGTGGGCTTCGCTCCCGCCGGGCCGGTCAATAAGCCCATGCTGGTGACCAACTGGTCGCAGTATGTGAATACGTTCGGTAGTCTGGACGAGAGCGGGCGCAAGGTGCCGCACATGGCTGGGTCGTTCCTTTCGCACGCGGTCTTTGGCTATTTCCTCAATGGCGGCGGACGCTGCTATGTGACGCGCGTGGCACCAGCGACCAGCGGGGCAAAGGCGGAAGAGAAGGCGGCGCAGCTTCAGTTGCCGAGCAAGTCGTCGAAGGCGGTGCCTTCGCTCACCTTTACGCCCAAGGGTACGCCTGCCGCCGATATTACGATTGAGGTGCAGCCGCCTACGGGTGAGGCACCGCCAGAGGGCGCCTTCACGCTCAATGTCAGTATGGGCGAAGTACGCGAGAGCTACGAGAATGTCAACCTGGGCAAGAAGGGCCGCCCAGTGGTGGATACGGTCAATCAGGCGAGTAAGTTGGTAACGGTGGCCGAGGTGGCCGGGCCGGGCTCATTGGTTGATCGCGCCCCCGAAGTGGGCAACTACATCGTCAAGGCACCCGCGCCGGTTTCGCCGCCCAAACTCAAAGCCAATGATCTGATGGGCAGCGTGGTTGAGCGTTCGGGCATCGAGGGCCTCGAGATTGCCGAAGATGTGACCATGGTCTGCTGCCCCGACCTGATGAGCGCCTACCAGTCGGGCATGATTGATCGCACGGGCGTCAAGGCGGTGCAGACGGCGATGATTAACCATTGCGAGCGCATGGCCGATCGTATGGCGATTATCGATCCGCTGCCCGATCTGACACCGCAAGAGGTGAAGAAGTGGCGCGAGGCGGAGACCAACTACGACTCGATGTTTGCCACGCTCTACTACCCCTGGATCTCGGTGATGGGGCCGGATGGCCAGCCGATGAACATGCCACCCTGCGGCCACATCGCGGGCGTCTGGGCGCGCAGCGACAGCGAGCGCGGCGTCCACAAAGCGCCCGCCAACGAGATTGTGCGCGGCGCACTCGGCCCAGCCAGCGACATCACCAAAGGCGAGCAAGACACGCTCAACCCGATTGGCGTCAACTGCATCCGCAGCTTCACCGGGCGCGGCATCCGCGTCTGGGGCGCACGCACGCTGAGCAGCGACCCGGCGTGGCGCTACATCAACGTGCGGCGGCTCTTCAACATGGTCGAGAAGTCGATCGAGAACGGCACACAGTGGATCGTCTTTGAACCCAACGACTCCGGCCTCTGGTCGCGCGTGCGCCGTGACGTGGGTTCCTACCTCTCGACCGTCTGGCGTTCAGGGGCGCTCTTCGGTGCGTCACCCGGTGAGGCTTTCTATGTGAAATGCGATGCGGAACTCAACCCGTCCGAAATCCGCGATCAGGGCAAACTGATCATTGAGGTAGGCATGGCCCCAGTCAAGCCGGCTGAGTTTGTGATCTTCCGCTTCAGCCAGTTCAGTGGCGGTGGCGCGTAGCTTCGTCTTGGGCTACGCCCCTTATTCCCCTTCGGGCGGGGGAGCGGGGGATGGCCCCCGCAACATCCCCCTTTCTTGGGTGTTGGTGGCTGCGCCACCAACACCCAAGAAAAAAGAGACAACGGGGCGTCGCCCCAACGCAACAACATGAAACGAGGGTAGGATATGACGACCGATCCTTTTCGTACGCAGACCTTCTACCTTGAGATCGAACCCCACTTTAGCGGTGCGGTACTCAAAGTGATGGGCTTGGGTTATGAGCGTGAGGCAAAAAAGGTACATCAGGCAATCCCCAGCGGGATGATTATGATCAACCAACTGCCGGGCAACTACAAACCAGGAGTACTGACGATTCACAAGGCGGTGACAGCCAACAAGGGCTTCTGGGACTGGCGCAAGAAGGTTCTGGAGGTCACCGACATGAGCGAAGTACGGGTCAATGCCACCATTACGGCCTACGACTACGCCAATGGCGGGGCGAAGATAAAGTGGAATCTCCTTAACGTGTGGCCCTCACGGATCAAGGGGCCGGTACTCAATATTGCCGCCGACATTGCGATCGAAGAGGTAGACCTCTGCTACGAACAACTCCAGCAGTCGGAGCAGGAGTAGATCATTTCGCCGAACGGCGGGAGGGTACGAGGGAACTTAGCCTCCTCGTGATTCCCCTTCCTAACTGCACAGCGCCATCGTAAGGTGGCGCATAAAGGAGTAGACCCATGACTACAATGTCGGCGCAACGCGAGGAAGACCCGTTGCAGGCACACCGTTGCACAATTGAGTTTGGTAGCCAGATTGAGGGGCTGATCATCTCGTTTGAGGGCATCGAGAGCAAGAACGAGATCTGCGAAGCGGACGGAATGGGCATGGGCGCCAAAGAGCGCCCAACAAGCCGCATTCCGGGTGTCTTGAGCCTCGATCCGGTTGACATCCAGCTCTTCGTCTTGAAGGGCGATACCTTCTTTGAAGATTGGTTCACCCAAGTCCAAGCGGGCGAAATCAAAGAGGGTACACGCAATGGCTCGATTATCCTCTACGACTCCTTGAATGAAGCGGTAGCCGAGTGGAAGTTCGAAGGCGCTTGGCCGAGTAAATTAGCCTATTCCGATCTCGATTCGCAGTCGAATGACGCGATGAAGCTCACGGTAACCTTGGTCTATGAGACCTTTGAGCGCGTATCGTAGTTCTTGTGTTGGGGCACGCCCCACATCCTGTCTTTTTGTTACGTGTGGACAGCTCCGTCGTCCACACGTAACAGAGATAAATATTTATGCTCCAGACCGAGTTTGATTTTACGCTACCCTGCGGCCTCGTGGATGCCCAAGGCAACCTGCACCGCGTCGGCACGATGCGCCGCGCCACGGCGCTGGATGAACTAGAGTCGCTTGAGCATCCCCAAGCACGAGCGCATAGCTCATATCTAAGCATTCTCTTGCTCAGTCGCGTGATCGTACGGTTGGGCAATATAACCCAGATGTCGCCTGCATTGATTGGTTCACTCTTTGCTACTGATTTTCTCTTCTTACAAGATCTTTATTTGCAGATCAACAGCCATGAACCTGAACTGGTTGAAACATGCTGCCCGCAGTGTGGCATGCGTTTTGTCCTTGATGTGAGGCGTTAGTGGTTAGCTGTTGGGGCTGCGCCCCATACGCTCTTGTTCCGCTGTGGCGGCTGCGCCGCCACAGCGGAACAAAGAGAGTTTTTTTGGGGGAGGCGAAGCCTCCCCCAAACCCCCACCGCAAGCGGAACAAAGAGAGTTTTTTGGGGGGAGGCAAAGCCTCCCCCAAACCCCCACCGGAAGGTAAATTCCACTATGCAAAACCCACCTACCCCCAACAAAAACAGCATCGATCTTGAACTTTTAACCGCGAAGGTCTACCAATTGCTCTTGGAAGATTTGCGGCGCGAGCAGGCGCGCGGTGCCAAAGAACTACGTGGGAGGCTGCCATGACGGTCGGTGATAGAGATGTTCAGGTCGTTCACCGCTTCTACTTGCAGATTGATGGCGTCAATTTGGCTGTATTTCTGGAAATCAGTGGTTTACAAGTAGAAACTGAAGTATTTGAGTATGAAGAGGGTGGGAATAATGGCTTTGTGCATAAACTTCCGGGCCAGACGCGGGTAGGAAATCTGACCTGTCGGCGTGGTGTGGCGACTTCCAACGAACTTTTCACATGGTATATGCAGGTGGCAGGCGGACAGATCGAGCGGCGCAACCTTTCGGTGATCATCTACACCTATGCTGGCGAAGAGATGCGGCGCTGGAACTTCTTCTCGGCCTACCCGGTGCGTTGGGTTGGCCCGACGCTAGACGCAAATACGACCGATTATGCCATCGAGAGTATCGAGCTTGCCCATGCGGGGATGCAGTTGGGGTAGGCGAGAAGCGAGAAGCGAGAAGCGAGAAGCGAGAAGCGAGAAGCGAGAAGCGAGAAGTATACCTTATGGCTCAGCGCAACACCATTCTCAAGCGCCTAGCGCGTCACCACAATTTTGCCCAGCGCATCTTGTTGCGCCATGGCGTGGCTGAGAGTGCGCCGCAGGATGTTGCGCCGGAGTATCCTGCGGCGGCGTACAACTGGCATTGGCCAGAGGTACGCCAGGTTGCGCCCTCTTCAAACGCTCCGGTGCAGCAACATGCCAGCGTGGCGCAAGCATGGGCTTCGCCCGCGCGCCAAGCACCCGCGCCGCAAGCGCCTGCGCCCCAAGCGCCTGCGCCGCAAGCGCCCGCACCGCAAGCACCCGCACCGCAAGCACCCGCGCCGCAAGTGCCCGCGCCCCAAGCACCTGCGCCGCAAGCGCCCGCGCCGCAAGCGCCCGCGCCCCAAGCGCCCGCGCCCCAAGTAGCCGCGGAAGCGCCAAGCGCCTCATCCCTTCCGCCGAGCGAATCCTCCATTCCACCAAGCACCGCCTCGGAAGCGCCTTCCGGTGCCACCGCGCCAGCCGCGCCTCGTGCGCCCCGTCCGCGCCCGCGCACGCCCGACGAACTGCGTGAGGCGTTGCTCGATCTGCGGGCGGCGAAGGAGCAAGGCAAGTTGACGACCGCAGAACCAGTCGCCCCCCCCCCCCGCCCGGTGGTGCGGCCGCGCCAGCCGATGGGGCAGCGGGTGGTGCATCTGCCAGGGGTTAGTGGGGGGAGCGGAGAGCAGAGAACCGAGAACAGGGAACAGGGAGCAGGGAACAGAGAACAGGGAACCGGGGAACAGAGAGCAGAGAGCAGAGAACCGAGAACCGAGAACCGAGAACCGAGAACCGGGGCGCGTCAGCCGGGGCATGATGGATACGCATCGTCGCCTGTAACGTCTGTGTCGCCGCGTCCCCCATCCCCCATCCCCCATCCCCCATCCCCCATCACCGCGTCGCCGGAGGAT
>RSAS01000098.1 GCA_003934145.1 Candidatus Viridilinea halotolerans
AGTCGGCACTACCTATTGGCGCAAACGGTAACGTTGCCACGAACCTTGTCTTAGGTTGGAACGCCAAGAATTTCAATATTTTTGCCCCCTATTCCGCGCAACCCCAATGACCTGGCAGGTGGGGCGCGTGCAGCACCAACTCGTTCCCCAAACAGCCTACCGCGCCCCACCTGCTAGGTCTTACGAACCCCTTAGACCTGCCAGGTGCGCGCCGTGGAAATTTTCTCAGTACTACAGGCGGCTGCACGGTGCGCACCTAGCAGGTCGTTCGATGCCCGCTGCTCACCAGAAAACCCTTGACATCTGACCTGGATTGTTCCAAAAACTCTATACCTGAAAGAGGGAGAGACGTCTACTTGGAGCATCTAATAACCCGCCAAGAATCCTCACAGCCCCTTTTGCGCGGCATGCTCCTGCGCGGCAAGGTACCAGGTGGCCTCCATCGCGGCTTTGCAGCCCTCGCCGGCGGCGGTGATCGCTTGGCGGTAGACGTGATCCACCACGTCGCCAGCAGCGAAGATGCCGCTGATGTTGGTGCGCTGGCGGGCGTCGGTGACGATATAGCCCGCTTCGTCGAGGGTGAGCAGGCCAGTGAAGAGCTTGGTGTTGGGGATGTGGCCAATGTAGGGGAAGACACCATCCACGGCCACTTCACTCACCGTGCCATCCTTGAAGTTCTTCAGGCGAATGCCCTCGACCTGTTCGCCACCGAGAATCTCTTCCACCGCGCTGTCCCAGATGAAACGCACCTTTGCGTTGCTGAAGGCCCGCTCTTGCAGCACCGGATCGGCGCGCAGACTGTCGCGGCGGTGGACAATGATCAACTCGTCTACGAAGCGGGTCAGAAAGAGACCCTCGTCGAGGGCGCTGTTGCCGCCACCCACCACGACCACCTTTTTGCCCCGGTAGAAGAAGCCGTCGCAGGTGGCACAATAGCTCACGCCGCGATTGGCCAGGCGCTCTTCGCCGGGCACACCGAGCTTGCGCGGCGAAGCGCCGGTCGAGACAATGATCGTATCGGCGGTCAGTCGTTCGCCGCTATCGGTATCGAGCACAAACGGGCGCACACTGGCATCAATTGCGGTAATCAGCGTATCCTTGAACTGCGCCCCAAAGCGCGCCGCCTGCTTCTCCATGTTATCGGCCAACTCGAAGCCGCCGATGCCCTCGACAAACCCGGGGTAATTCTCGACTTCCGAAGTGGTCGCGATCAAGCCGCCGGGCTGTAGCCCGCGTACCACCAATGGCTCAAGATTGGCCCGCGCCGCATAGAGTGCCGCCGTCAGCCCGGCTGGCCCCGAACCGATAATAAGGATGTTGCTGTGCATGTGTTACTCCTACATAGTTTCGTCTTGGGAAGGGGGATGTTTTGGGGGGCTTCGCCCCCAACCCCCCGCCGGGGTTCGTTGAAAGCATACCCCCCACCCGTATGCTCTATGAGCAAGTATACCACACACCTAAGGTATACTAAAGGACGCTAGTCGTGTGTTGATAGCATGTTTGAGGAGAAGTGTATGACCACTCACAATTTTAACGCCGGGCCAGCCGTGTTGCCCCGTGCGGTGCTGGAACGCGCCCAGGCCGAGTTGCTCGACTATCATGGGCGCGGGATGTCGATCCTGGAGATGAGCCACCGCTCGAAAGAGTATGAGGCGGTGAACCAGAGTGCCGAGGCGCGCTTTAAGGCGCTGCTGGGGCTGGGTGATGACTACCGCGTGCTCTTTATGCAGGGCGGGGCGAGTGCCCAGTTTGCTCTGCTGGCGCTCAATTTCCTCCGTCCCGCAACGACGGCCAACTATGTACTTACCGGCTCGTGGGGCGAGAAGGCTTTGGAAGAGGCCAAACGTATTGGGGCAACCCACGTTGCGGCGACGGCGGCGGAGGGCAACTACCGTACGGTACCTGCGCCGGGCGATCTACAGCTCAGCGAGCGCCCGGCTTACTTGCATATCACCAGCAACGAGACGATCCAGGGGGTGCAGTGGCCCACCTTCCCCGACAGTGGCGCAGTGCCGCTGGTGGCCGATATGAGCAGCGACATCCTCTCGCGCCCCTTTGATGCATCACGCTTTGCGCTGATCTACGCCGGTGCGCAGAAGAACATTGGGCCGTCGGGCGTCACCGCTGTGATCGTGCGTGAGAGCTTTGTCGCTGAGGCGCGCAAAGATATGCCCGCCATTTTTAGCTACCAGACGATCCTCAAGAACAATTCGCTCTACAATACCCCGCCCGTTTACGCAGTCTATTTGGTAGACTTAGTGATCGCATGGATCGAGGGCTTAGGCGGGCTGACGGCCATGGCCGAGCGCAACGCCGCCAAGGCTGCCGCGATCTACGACACGATTGACGGGAGCAACGGCTTCTACCGGGGCCATGCTGAGGTGGCGAGCCGTTCGCCGATGAATGTCACCTTCCGCCTGCCCAGCCCCGAGTTGGAGAAGCAGTTCGTGGCCGAGGCGCAGGCGCAGGGCATGGTTGGCTTGGCCGGGCATCGCTCGGTGGGCGGCATCCGTGCTTCGATCTACAATGCGCTGGAGCCAGCCTCGTGTACGGTGCTGGCGCAGTTCATGCGCGACTTCGCGCAGCATAATGGGTAGAAGTCATGGGGGAACCATGTTCCCCCACACCCCCTTAGAGCGGCAAGGGAGAGGGAGTGCGCGGGAACTAGGTTCCCGCGCACTCCCTCTCCCCGGCCAAACATAGCTATGCGTGTGGTCATTCTTTCTAAAGCGCTCGTTGTCGGTGCCTACCAGCGCAAGCTGGAGGAGATCGCTCGCCTGGGGGTTGAACTCACGGCGCTGGTGCCTACTAGTTGGATCGAGCCACGTGTGGGGCGGCAACGTTTAGAGCGCCGTTTTACCCAGGGCTACCAACTGGAGGCGCTGCCAATTGCGTTCAATGGGCAGCACCATCTCCATTGCTATCCAACCTTGGGGCGAGTGTTGCGCCGTCTGCGCCCGGCGGTGCTGCATATTGATGAGGAGTCGTTCAATCTGGCGACCTTTCAGGCGATGTGTTTGGGGGTGGCGTTAGGTGCCCGTTGCTGCTTCTACAATTATGCCAATATCAACCGCTACTATCCGCCGCCGTTTAATCTCTTCGAGCGCTATAATCTGCGCCACGCCGCCCACGCGCTCGCCTGCAACCAAGAGGCCGCCGCGATCATTCGCCGTCACGGTTTTACTGGCCCATTAACGATTGTGCCCCAGTTTGGCGTCGATCCCCAGATCTTCCAACCAGCCCTGCCCGCCTCCCCGCCTCCGCGCCTCTCGCCTCTCGCCTCCTCGCCTCCGCGCCTCTCGCCTCCCCGCCTCTCGCCTCTCCACCTCACCATCGGCTACCTAGGGCGGCTCGTGCCGGAGAAGGGGCTACACGATCTCGTGGCGGCGTTGGTCGGCATGCCCGCGCATGTCCGCTTGCGGCTAATGGGCGACGGGAAGCAGCGCAGTGCGCTAGAGCAGCAGGCGGCCACGTTGGGGCTAAACCAGCGCATAACGATCCTGCCAGCAGTGAGCAGCACCCACGTACCGGAGGCGCTTCATGCGCTCGACATCCTCGTGTTGCCTTCACGCACCACCGTCTCGTGGAAGGAGCAGTTCGGGCGCATCCTGATCGAAGCGATGAGTTGCGGCGTACCAGTTGTCGGCTCCAGTTCGGGCGAAATCCCGCACGTCATCGGCGACGCGGGCCTGATCTTTGCCGAAGGTGACGTAGCGGCGCTGCGCAGTCAACTCATGCGCCTCGTGGACGACGCGGCGCTGCGCCAGCAACTAGCGCAACGCGGGCGGCAACGCGTCTTAGCCCACTACACCCAAGCCGCGATTGCGCACCGCCATGTTGCAGTGTACGCCCAAATGTTGGAGGCTTGAACGGGCCGGGGGCATGGCCCCCGAAAAATTTCCCTTTCCAGCGGGGTTTAAGGGGCCGCAGGCCCCTGCAAAGCCCCCTCCATGGGTGAGGATACGGAGGACGAAGCCCTCCGTATCCTCACCCATGCCAAAAAACTACAATATGCCCATCGCCACCAAACCAAAGATCAAGATACCCGCAAGAATGCGGTAGATGCCAAAGGCGAAAAAACTGTTGCGAGCGAGGTATTGCAGTAGCCAGCCAATCGTGAGATAGCCCACAATCATCGCCACCACCGCACCCAGCAAGAGGCGGCCCCAATCGTCGGGCTGCACCTCGTCGAGGCTCGCCAGTAGATCCACCAGTGTTGCGCCACCAAGGACAGGCATCGCGAGGTAGAAAGAGAAGGCGGTGGCGGTGCGCCGGTCGAGGCCGGCCAGCAAGCCCCCCACAATCGTTGATCCCGAACGCGACATGCCCGGGATGAGCGCAAAGACTTGGGCCACGCCAATGCCCAACGCCTGCTTGGGGCTAATTGCGTGCAGATCGGTCGTTGGTTCGCTACGTGGTGGCATGCGTTCAATGAACAGAAAGATCACGCCGCCGAAGATGAGCGCCGTGGCGATCACCGCTGGCGTCTCGAAAAGTACCGCCTTCACGAAATCACGGGCGAATAGTCCGATCACACCCGCCGGAATCATGGCGATCAAGATGCCCAACCAGAGCCGACGCGCCGCCCGCTGCGCTTCAGGGCTGTCCTGCCCCAAGAGAGCCCGCGCCTGACCAAGCAGATCGGTAAGGTAAAAAGCGACCACCGAGAGTACCGTGCCAAATTGAATAAAAATCTCAAACGTCCCGCCAATGCTCCCCTGGTAGTTGAGCAGGCGCGAGGTAATCAGCAGGTGGCCAGTAGAGGAGATGGGCAACCACTCGGTGATCCCCTGTACCACCCCCAGGATGATCACCTTCCACCACTCGTCGTCGCCGGGCACCGCCAGGCCAAGGCTAGCCACCAGGGCGAGCAGCGCAAGCACGATCACGGGCAGCGGCAGCCGCGGCATGGCGGCGGGGGTCGCAGTAGATGTTTTGGTCATGGTGTTCATTACTATTTTCGGACAGAAAACGTGTACGTTATCACAAAAGAACGCAGTAGCGAAAAATTCACCCTGTGGGATCGCGTCACCTTTCCCATTGGGCCTGCCGCATTGTCACCCTGAGTACGAAATGGCCCGCGGGCCAGTGGCCTGTGAGAAACAAAAGTTTTGTCACCCTGAGTACGAAATGGCCCACGGGCCAGTGGCCGGTGAAAAACAAAAATTCTGTCACCCTGAGCGCAGCGAAGGGTCTCTTGTCGGTGAGGAGA
>RSAS01000442.1 GCA_003934145.1 Candidatus Viridilinea halotolerans
AATCTAGCGCATTGAGATGCCATGCTCGGCTATCAGCTATCGGCTATCGGCTATCGGCTTTGGTATAACCTGCGGGCGCTGCAGCGCATGCGCCACACCGCCATGGAGGAGCGGCCTCTCATCGCCTAATCGTCCGTGCGACCGAACGTTCCGACCTGGGGTTCTCGTTGGTGGGTGGTGGTGAACAGCCCCAGGCAGGGTCCAACGTCGCACGGCCCATGCACACAACCATGCGCAGATCCTCATCCTGGTGCGTCGAGCGCACAACGGGCCATGACTCCGTGCGCCGCAACCCGAGCGCTGCGCCGCAAACCGCCCCGCGACCCCTCGAATTCACCCCCAGATCGGGACCGGCACGGGCGCAACAGGCCACCAGCCCCTTTCGGGATACTGCTGGTTTATTCCCCTGGGAGCGCGGGCGTCCCGCCCGCATGCGGGCCGGAGGCCCGCGCTCCCAGGCCCGTGCATGCATAAACCAGCAGTATCTTTCGGGTATACAGTTTTTGAGAAGCTTTGGATGTGGTGTAAAGAGTTTTCTGATACAAAGCGGACAACCAACCTGCTAGGTACGCGCCGTGCAGCCGCCATTCGCACCTCCAAACATCCAACGGCGCGTACCTGGCAGGTTTTGGGGGGAAGCCAAGCTCATGAGACCTAGCAGGTGGGGCGCGGTAGTACCTTTGGCGTACCACAAGCGGCTGCACGCGCCCCACCTGCCAGGTCTGGGGGGTTGCGACGAGTTGGATGGATGTCAAAAACGCTTTACACCCCAAGAGATGCTTCCTTATCTCGTTGCACCGCATCAGAAAGCGGTAGAGCAAAAAACTGTATACCTGAGAGCCACCAGCCCCCCGAAGCGCCGTAATCGCTCGTTTGTGCGGGCTTTGGCGAGCGGGGACAAGCAAACAGAACAAGCGTGCGCTATTTTAGTGATTATGTTTAGTGCACCCCTCCTTCATCGCGGGGCAGTAGATCGAAGCGCATGCGATGATTATCCAACAAAACGTATACGAGCGTTTCAAACCCCTTCATGAGACTGTTGCAAAATTATCCAAACTATTTTTAATCAGAAATAATCGC
>RSAS01000275.1 GCA_003934145.1 Candidatus Viridilinea halotolerans
GAGATGGAGCCTCCCCCAAACCCCCACCGGGGGCTTAATTTAAGGAAGGTCTATGGCTACGTGGTTTCTTATCTTTCTCGCTACCATTTTCGGGATCGTTAGTCAGACGATGTTGAAGTATGGGATGAATAATCTTGGGCCGGTGACGCTGAATGCCAATCAATTGCCGCTGATTATCTGGAAGATCGCCACTTCGCCATTGGTTATTGGTGGCTTGATCATTTACGGCAGCGGCACCTTCTTCTGGCTTGTCACCCTCTCGCGCATTGATCTGAGTATGGCCTACCCCTTTGCCTCGCTGAGCCACGCCATTCTTTTCCTGGTTGGCTGGCTGGTATTGCGCGAAAAGGTTAGTCCCATGCGGGCGGGTGGGGTTTCGTTGGTCTGTTTGGGGATTCTTATGGTGGCGTTTTCGTAGGGGAGGCGGGAGGCGAGAGGCGAGAGGCGAGGATGCGGGATGTGGGATGCGGGATGCGGGATGCGGGATGCGGGATGCGGGATGCGGGATGCGGGACTTCGCGTCTCCGCGTCTCCGCGTCTCCGCGTCTCCGCGTCTTCGCGTCTCTAAACCGTCGTATCCGGCGCGCCCGCAAAGAGATCGGCGACCTGTAAGGTCACGTCGGGCAGGCAAGCGAAACTGAGACTGGTTTGCTCGGCGAATGTCCACGCACCCGCGTAACGTCCAAGGTCTTCAAGCCGATAGTAGCTTACTGCACGCTGCCCCGGATCAACAATCGCATACTCGGACACACCCGCTTTGGCATAGGCGCTGAGTTTCACCTGCGTATCGTAAATCGCATTGCCGGGCGAAAGGATCTCGATAATCAGATCGGGCACGCCACGAATGCGGCGCTCACGAATGATGCCCGCATTAGCTTGGCGCACAAAGACAAAATCGGGCTGGACGGGATCGCAACCCGGCATCAAAAGGCCAATGGGCGCGGTGAAGGCATAGCCGAGACCACGCAGTCGCGCCGGAACACCGAGATACTGGATGAGTGACATGAGAATCCACTGGTGAAAATTACTCGGCGCGGTGGTCATATAGAGTACTCCATCAATAATCTCATAGATCTGCCC
>RSAS01000779.1 GCA_003934145.1 Candidatus Viridilinea halotolerans
TCCGGCGGGGTTTAAGGGGCCGCAGGCCCCTTACGTTCATGCGCATGGGGGCGCAAAGCCCCACAGATCTTGGTTGCCCCCAAGCGGGTATGGAGCGAACGTAGTTCGCCCCATACCCCACACAAAACCAATGCTCATCAAAATCTGCGGTCTCCGCACCATCGAACACGCCCTAGTCGCTGCCGAGGCTGGTGCCGATCTCTTGGGCCTTGTCTTTGCACCGAGCCGCCGCCAGGTGAGCGTGGCCGAAGCCATACCACTGGTGGCGGCCATACGTGCCCTACCCGCACCGCGCCCGCGTTTGGTGGGGCTGTTTGTAAATACGCCGCCCGCAACAATCAACGCCATCGCTGCGCAACTGAACCTAGATTTGGTGCAACTCAGTGGCGATGAACCGGTGGATGCGGGGGCGGATCTCACGCTCCCCATCATTCGCTCCATCCGCATGGATGGCTCGCCGCGTGAGGCGGCGTGGCTGGCCCAACGCCGCTTCGCTCACCATGCCATTCTCTACCTCGTTGATGCCCACGTCGCGGGCAGCTATGGCGGTACCGGCGTCCAAGCCGATTGGCAGCAAGCGGCCCAATTGGCCCGCCAAGTCCCCCTGCTGCTCGCCGGTGGTCTGCATGCGGGCAATGTGGCCGAGGCCATTACGCTTGTACGCCCCTTGGGCGTTGATGTAAGTAGTGGCGTGGAGGCCAATGGCCACAAAGATTCTGATAAAATGAAAGGGTTTGTTGGGGCTGCGCGAGGCGCGAGGCGGGAGGCGGGAGGCGAGGACGCGAGGGGGCAGGAGGCACGATGTGCAGCCTATGAATCCTAAACCACCACGAAGTGACATGGTAGTGCGAAGCACCATCCAACCGCTTGCTCGCGGCGTCGCCTTTGGTAGCCTGCTGCTGGCGAGTGCGATCACGGCGCGTTGGCTCTTTCTGCAGACGCGCCGGATTGTGCTGCGTCCGACGCCCTTTACCACGCCGCCGCTTGGCCCGGCAGCGGTGGAACCCCAACGGCGGCGCATTGTGGTTAGTGACCTCCATCTGGGGGGCGGCGACCGCTTAGACGATTTTGCGGAAGATGCGACTTTTGCCGCCTTTCTTGAACACTACGTCGCTGGGGGCGCGCCGACCGACCTGATCCTTGCGGGCGATAGTTTTGAGTTTTTGCAGATCCGCTTGCCCACCATCGCCGATGACGACTATTCGCAGGCAGCGGCGCTCGCCCGCATTGCGGTGATTGTAGAGGCCCATTCCACCTTTTTTGCCGCATTGGCGCGCTTTGTGGCCGATCCGCGCCACCAAGTGACGCTGCTGATTGGCAATCACGATTTTGAATTGCACTACCCTGCCGTCAAAGCACACCTCGCCGCCGCGCTCGGCCTCAGCCCCCACGATCCCCGTTTGCGCTTCGGGCGTGATTACCACGGCGGCGGCGTCTATATTGTCCACGGCAACCAGTTTGACGTCTGGAATCGTTTTGTCAACTTTGGTGGCATCAGCGAACCCTTTGAAGTGGTGCGTGGCAGTCAGTTGGTCAAAGAGGTGATCAACGATCTCGAAGATGATCCACTGCCCTTTGCCGCCCTGATTGACAACGTGAAACCCACCTCAGCCCTCTTTTGGTACCTCGTTGCCCTGCCGCGCCTGCGCGATGCCGCCTCGCGCCGCTTTTTGGCGCGTGGACTGGCCGGGTTCTTCCAAGTGGTGGCCTTACCGACGCCCCACCATATGCCGATTGACGGACGTAGCCCCACCAGCATTCGTCGCCGCTTGCAGATTCTCAATGGCCTCTGGCAACTAGTAATGCGCTTCCGGCGCGGGCGTGTCGCCCGCCACCGCGAGGTTGCCCGCCAAGTGGGGGCCGTGGCCGGCGTGGTCGAGCCGCCCGGCTCTATGCTCGACCAGATGCAGGTTGAGGCGGTACGCCAGATCGAACGCGAACGGCGCGCCTTCAACGACCGCTTCACCCGCGAGATGCAGAAGATCGCCCGCCAACCCCAACACCAGCACGATAGCTTCTTCGTCTGCGGTCATACCCACCTCGCCCGCATCGTCAATTTGGGCCACGGCCAAACCTACTTTAATGTCGGCACATGGACTGAGATCATCCAGAATGTAGCGACCATGCGCCGCCAAGAGCAGCGCTTCCCCTTCCTTGAAATTACCTACCCCCACGGCCCTACACCCCAAGCGCACCTGCTCGTCTGGAACGGCCCTGACGAACCGCCTCACCTCTGGCATGTTTAAGGGCAGACAGAACATTTATTCCGGTACCTACACATTTCTTTTGTGGTACCATGAGGCTGCGGCCCCCCTCTCGCATCTCCCCTCTCGCATCTCTCCTCTCGCATCCCTCTCCCGCATCCCCCCTCACGGCTACACCGAGGTGATTCATGGTTTTCGCCGGTTTTTCCACCGACACCTTGGTGGGGTTACCGCCCGAGTTGTTCAGCGAGGTGATACCCAACATCACCCTGCCGAGCGAACTCAAGGTGACCCTGCACATCTTTTACCGTCTGAGTCGCCAGCGGGTAGCGCCGCGCCGCCTGAGTTGGGACGATTTGGCCCAGGATCGCACCTTACGCCGCTCGTTGCGCAGCATTAGCAAATTGCGCCCTTTTGAGGATCTTTTGGCTGAGGGGTTGGAGGCAGCGGTGCGCCGTCGTACGCTCCTCCATCTTGCCGTACCCGCCGATGGCCGGGTGAACAATTGGTATCTGGTCAATACGACGGCGAACCGCATCTGGGCCGAACGCATCGCAGCGGCCCAGGCGGCGTTGACGCCGGCGAGCGAAGTGGCCGAGCGCCCGTCGCTGATTGGCATCTATGAGCAGAATATTGGCTTGGTGACGCCGATGCTGCTCGATGAACTGCGCGAGGCGGAGGAGCGCTACCCCCGCGCATGGATCGAAGAGGCGATGCGTGAGGCGGTACGCGCCAATGCGCGTTCTTGGCGCTATGTGCGTAAAGTCTTGGAGAGGTGGGCCGTAAATGGACGAAACGATGCGCCCGATCAGGCCAAGCGACCTATCGATATCGACAAATACACCAGCGGCCAATTCGGCGGACTCTTCCGCCGCGGCAGCGACGATAGCGACATCGAATGAGACGACGGAGGTCTGTAGCCGTTGTCGCGGGTTGGGCTACTACTTGCTCGATGTGCCCTACGGCCATCCCGATTTTGGTCAACTGATTACCTGTCGCTGCCGCGCCTTCGAGAAGCAACAGCAGCGACGGCAGCGCCTCGTCGAGATGAGTAACCTTGGCCCCTTTCAGGGCAAGACCTTCGATAATTTTGATACTACCGTGAAGGGCGTGAGCCGTGCTTTTGCCCGGGCGCGCAATTTTGCGCAACATCCCGAGGGCTGGTTGGTGCTGATGGGCAACTATGGTTGCGGCAAAACCCATCTTGCCGCCGCCATCGCCAATGACGTGTTGCAAAACCACTACATTAGCGTCCTCTTTGCCGTCGTCCCCGATCTGCTCGACCATCTGCGCGGCACGTTTGGGCCGAGTAGCGAAGTGGCCTACGACGAGCGCTTCGAGCAGATTCGTGGTGCCCATCTCTTGATCTTGGACGATTTTGGCACCGAAAATGCCACCCCTTGGGCACGCGAAAAGATCTACCAGATCTTTAACCATCGCTATAACTATCGTCTACCGACGGTAATTACGAGCAATCGTGATCCCAAAGAGATTGACGCCCGCATCTTCTCGCGCATGTGTGATCGTGAATTGTGCGACGAGATCACGATCATTGATGCGGGTGACTACCGCACCAAACTCCCCAATCAACGCTTTGATCAGCAGAAGCAAGAGACCAAACGACGGCCCCCCCGCCGCACGTAGGCCGTTGTGCAAGGGGGCGGGGGGCAGGGCGGCTGCAAAGTCCCAACAGGTTCAGGTAGCATCCGCAGATTATTGCTTCCTCACCTTTAGATAAGGACGAGCAAAGACCTCACAGGTCTTGGACGGTGGCGTCCCAATGCAGATGAGCAAGACCTGTGAGGTCTTTGCATTGGCTTCAGCCCCACATGAGCTTGGTAACGGGGCTGAAGCCCCTACTACGAACCTTCCCTTACGACAAGCGACCCTTCGCTGCGCTCCTGAGCAACAAACGCCTCCGTCATGCTGAGCGTAGCGAAGCATCTCTCCTCACCGACAAGCGACCCTTCGCTGCGCTCCTGAGCAACAAACGCCTCCGTCATGCTGAGCGTAGCGAAGCATCTCTCCTCACCGACAAGCGACCCTTCGCTGCGCTCCTGAGCAACAAACGCCTCCGTCATGCTGAGCGTAGCGAAGCATCTCTCCTCACCGACAAGCGACCCTTCGCTGCGCTCCTGAGCAACAAACGCCTCCGTCATGCTGAGCGTAGCGAAGCATCTCTTCTGGTTAGACATGGTTCACAGCTACTTTACAGTTTGGCGTCACGCACCGCTTTCTGATGCGCTCGACCTGAAACCTGAAACCTGAAACCTTGCCTTAGCCCTTCTGCCGCTCTGTTCTCCTGTTCTTCTATCCTCACTATGCACCAACTCATCACCACCTACCACCTTGAACTGTGCGATCCGGCAGAGCTGCGTCCGGCAGCGCTGCCCACCGACCTGAACGTTGTCTGCGCCGAACTGCCCTGCCCCGAATTCAACCGCTTTCTCTACACGGCGGTGGGCGGCCAGTGGTATTGGATCGAGCGCCTGACCTGGAGCTATGCGCAGTGGCTGGCCTACCTACAGCGCCCGGAGTTGGCGACGTGGGTGGGCTATGTGGCCGGGACGCCGGTGGGCTACGTTGAACTGGAACGACAGGCCGCAGCGAGCGTCGAGCTTGTCTACTTTGGGCTGCTGCCCGCCTTCATCGGGCGCGGTCTGGGGGGGGCGCTGCTGACCGTGGCCATCCAGCGCGCCTGGGCCATGGGTGCGGCGCGGGTCTCGGTGCATACCTGCACCCTTGACGGCCCGGCTGCGCTAGCCAATTACCAAGCGCGCGGGATGCGCATCTTCAAGACGGAAGAGACGTCGGTGGATCTGCCTGCGCAGCCACCCGGGCCGTGGCCAGGAGCTTGAGACGTTTTGATCTCCTCACCCCTCGCCTTCCTCACCCCTCCGCCTCCCCGCCTCCTCACCCCCCCTCGCCTCCCCGCCTCACCCCCTCCTCGCCTCTCCGCCTCCCCGCCTCACCCCTCCGCCTCACCCCCTCCTCG
>RSAS01000621.1 GCA_003934145.1 Candidatus Viridilinea halotolerans
GACGCGGGAGGCGGGAGGCGGGACGCGGGAGGCGGGACGCGGGAGGCAGGAGGCGGGAGGCGGGACGCGGGAGGCAGGAGGCGGGAGGCGGGACGCGGGAGGCGGGACGCGGGATCATGAGACCTGCTAGGTGCGCGCTGTGCAGCCGCCGATGGTACTCCCAAGCGCATCCCCCGGCGCGCACCTATAGTCCTTCAGAAAAAGAATCTGGAAGGGGAGGGGCTAGGGGAGGGCGAAGCCCTCCCCTTCACTTCAGCCGCTGCGCGAACTGCTTGCGAAACTTCGTCACTTTGGGGGCCACGACCATCTGGCAGTAGGGCTGGCGTCCATTGTGGGCAAAATACTCCTGGTGATAATCTTCCGCCGGGTAGAACTCTGGCGCGGGACTCACCTCCGTTACCAACGGGTTGGGCCAGAGCTTGCGCTCATGCAGTTCGGCAAGCAGCGCCTGCGCCGTCGCCTGCTGCTCCGGTGAATGGTAAAAGATCACCGAGCGGTACTGCGTGCCCACATCATTCCCCTGGCGATTGAGCGTCGTTGGATCGTGGATGGTAAAGAAGACCTCCAGAATCTCGCGGTAACTGATCTGTGCCGGATCAAAACGCACCTGCACCACCTCCGCATGGCCTGTATCGCCATCACAGACGCGGCTGTAGGTCGGGTTGGCCATGTGGCCGCCCATGTAGCCCGAGACGGCATCGTTCACGCCGTCGAGTAGATCAAACACCGCTTCAACGCACCAAAAGCAGCCGCCCCCGAGGGTGGCGATCTCTTCTTGTTGGCTGGTCATGGCATCTCCTATGTGCTTCAGTATGGTTATAGTGGGAGGGGTTCGGGGAGGGCTTCGCCCTCCCCGAATCTCTCCTCAGCAGTCTACCTGATTGGGTGCGGCGCGGCAACTTAGGTTTGGGGGTCGCAGGCATCATACGCATGAACGTAAGCCCCTGGCATGCCCTCCGGCGGGGTGCGGGCTTGCCCTGAGCCTAGTCGAAGGGGCATGGCCCCCGAAGCATCCCCCCTCCGGCGGGGTTTAAGGGCGGACAGAACATTCGCTCGGCAAGTCACGGATAGGTGATT
>RSAS01000092.1:0-2426 GCA_003934145.1 Candidatus Viridilinea halotolerans
GGGCCATGCCCCCGATCCCCCGCCGGCAGGCCCGCCAGGGGCGTAAAAGGGGCCGCAGGCCCCTAAAACCTCGCCGGAAGGGGGGGATTTGTTAGCGCGAAAAAGCTTTGGGCTGGCGAAGGGGCGGCCCGTGGCTTCGACAGGCTGGTTTCGGCAGGCTCAACCACCGAGCCACCGCGCCGCTGGCTGAGCCTGTCGAAGCCAAGCGGCGCGGCCCAGAGCTTTTTCGCGCTAAGACATGGTTCATAGTTACTTTACCGTTCAACCCTACACTCAGAGGGCTTGTACCGATACCTACGGATTCGTAATGGTGATGCGCTCTTTGACCCTCACCCCCCGGCCCCCTCTCCCGCAAGCGGGTTTAAGGGCGGACAGAAAACGTGTGCGCCCCCTTCTGGAATCGCATTGCAACGCCAGGAATCTCGATCTCTTCCCCCCTCTCCCACAACGTGGGAGAGGGGCCGGGGGTGAGGGCCATCCGTGGCATCCCAAGAGTGTAAGGGAAGCGGATGTTGTTGATTGCCCCGTTGCTTTGTCACCCTGAGTACGAAATGGCCCGCGGGCCAGTGGCCTGTGAGAAACAAAAGTTCTGTCACCCTGAGCGCAGCGAAGGGTCTCTCGTCGGTCGAAAAGAGATGCTTCGCTGCGCTCAGCATGACAGACTGCCGGGATGCTTAAAAGTTTCCGCTTCCCTAACGTGAGAAGCCTCTTTCTGAAACCATGTCTAACGGAAATTTTTCGGAGGCCAAACCCCCGCACCCCCGTCGGCAAGCCCGCCAAACTGCTCCACAGGAAGAAGTTCTAGTGATCTTGGTGCTGTACCAATTCAGTCAGTACCCCTTGTCCGCCCGCTTTGGGATGGACAAAGGCGATCAGTGTATTGTGGATTCCAGGACGTGGCACCTTATCGAGCAACGGCACGCCACGCGCCTCAAGCTCCGCCAGCGCAGCGACAATGTCGTCCACCCGGTAGGCAATATGATGGATCCCCGGCCCCTTGTCGCGCAGGAATTTGGCGAAGGCGGCATCTTCCGAAGTGGGGGCAATCAACTCGATCAGGGTCTCGCCTAAGCGCGCCACACCGACGGCCATATGGCGATCCGCAAGGCTGATGCGCTCCCATTCGGTGATGCCAAAAGCCTGAGTGTAAAAGGCAATGCCCTCTTCAACATCGCGTACCGCCAACCCGATATGGTCAACATGGGTAAACATGAACCCTCCTTGGCTCGTTGTCGCTCACGGCTCTATGCGGGGTATTATAGCGTGTTTACTTGCGCTTTGCGCACCCCTTTGTGCGCAGCGATCATGGGGCAAGCCCCACCCCCCTTTTGTGTTGCGTGTTGGCGGCTGCGCCGCCAACACGCAACACAGAGAGTTTTTTTGGGAGCGGCGCAATCGCCCCCCGCCCCCACCGGAGGTGGCTTTGTAGCCCAAACATTGACGCTGCTTGACGGCTCTGGTACAATCTTCGCGTTTTGTGCCTACATACTTACGATGGTGACAACCCTATGAATCCTCCCCTGCTCTCGATCATCATGCCCTGCTACAACGAGGCTGACACGCTGCCCCATATTCTTGAGCGGGTCTATGCAATCAACTATGAGAAGGAGATCATCGCGGTTGATGATAACTCCACTGATGCGACGCTGAGTGTGTTGCGCACTGAAGCGCTGCGCAATCCGCAACTCAAGGTCATTAGCCATCCCGTCAATCGCGGCAAGGGGGCAGCGGTGCGCAGTGGTTTGGCCCATGCTCGTGGTGAAATTACGATCATTCAGGATGCCGATCTGGAGTATGATCCCAATGACTACTATGCCCTGGTTGATCCTATTGTCAACAAACGGGTTGATGTGGTCTATGGGAGTCGTTTTATGGGTAGCCATACCGGCATGTATTTCTGGAATGCGTTGGGTAATAAGGGCTTGACTTTTCTGACCAATTTCCTGTTCAACTGCTGGATCTCGGATATGGAGACATGCTACAAGGTGATGCGCACCGAGATTATTCGCGATCTCAAACTGGAGAGCAACGACTTTCGCTTGGAGCCAGAGATTACGGCGAAGGTGTTGAAGCGCGGGCATCGCATTCTTGAAGTGCCGATTAGTTACATTGGGCGCACCTACGAAGAGGGCAAAAAGATGAAGCCCAGTCAGGGCTTTTATGCGATCTTGGCGCTCTTGCGTTACCGTTTAGCCGATTAAGGGGATGCGGTGGAACCAGGTTCCCCCGCATCCCGCCCGGTGGGGGTTCGGGCGGCTGCGCCGCCGGTAGGGTGTGCGAGGGACCTGGTTCCCTCGCATCCCCCCTGTGGGGGTTCGGGGGCGGCTGCGCCGCCGGTAGGGTGTGCGGGGGAACCAGGTTCCCCCACATACCCCCTGTGGGGGTTCGGGGGCGGCTGCGCCGCCGGTAGGGTGTGCGGGGGAACC
>RSAS01000092.1:2526-5178 GCA_003934145.1 Candidatus Viridilinea halotolerans
GGTTCCCTCGCATCCCCCCTGTGGGGGTTCGGGGGCGGCTGCGCCGCCGGTAGGGTGTGCGGGGGAACCAGGTTCCCCCACATACCCCCTGTGGGGGTTCGGGGGCGGCTGCGCCGCCGGTAGGGGGTGCGAGGGAACCTGGTTCCCTCGCATCCCCCCTGTGGGGGTTCGGGGGCGGCTGCGCCGCCGGTAGGGGGTGCGGGGGAACCTGGTTCCCCCACATACCCCCTGTGGGGGTTCGGGCGGCTGCGCCGCCGGTAGGGTGTGCGAGGGAACCTGGTTCCCTCGCATCCTTCATCAAGGAGAAAATACTGAGTGCGAGTGGCAATGTTAAGTGTGCATAGCAGTCCTCTGGCCAAGTTGGGCGGCAAAGAGGCCGGGGGTATGAATGTCTATGTACGTGAATTGGCGCGTGAGTTGGGCTGCCGTGGCATTCCAGTAGACATCTTTACCCGCACCCAGCAGCGGTCGCTGCCGACGATCCAACCCGTGGCTTGTGGTGTGCGCGTGATAAACCTGCATGCTGGCCCCGCAGCCCCCTACGATAAGAATTGGATCTTGACCTACCTGCCCGAATTTGTGAGTCGGGTGCGCTGTTTTGCCGATGGCGAAGATATCGCCTACGATCTCATCCATAGCCACTACTGGCTCTCCGGTGAGGCCGCCTTGCGTCTGCGGCGCAGTTGGGATACGCCAGTGCTACATATGTTCCACACCCTCGGCGCGATGAAAAATAGCGTCGCTCGCTCCAAAGAGGAGACGGAGACGGGGCGGCGCATTGCCATTGAGCGCCGTCTGTTGCACGAGGTGGATGCCGTGGTGGCCGCGACACCCCTGGATCGTGCCCAGATGGTTTGGCACTATGGGGCCGAGGCCGAGCGCATTCGTGTGGTGCCGTGTGGCGTTGATCTCACCCGCTTTCGGCCAACAGATCAGGTGAGCGCCCGGCGCACGTTGGGACTGCCCGCCCAAGAGTACCTGTTGCTCTGTGTGGGGCGCATGGAGCCGCTCAAGGGCATGGATGCCCTCATTCGGGCGTTAGCGCTGCTGCGCGCGCAGCAGCAACCCTGGGCGGCCACGCTCAAGGTGGTGCTGGTGGGTGGCGAGCCGGAAGATCGCCCCCATGCCTGGAATAGTGAGCAGCGCCGCCTTGATGCGTTGCGCCGTGAGCTTGGCGTAGCCGAGCATGTGCGTTTTGTGGGTGCGCAGGATCAGGATCGGCTGCCCACCTATTTTGCTGCCGCCGATGTGGTCGCCGTGCCATCGCACTACGAATCCTTCGGCATGGTTGCACTGGAGGCGCTCGCTGCGGGTGCCGCCGTTGTCGCCTCAAATGCCGGCGGCTTGGCGCTCACGATTGAGGATGGGCGTAGTGGCCTGCTCTTTCCGGTGGATGACCACACTGCTTTGGCGCAGCACATTGCGCACCTGTTGGAGCATCCCGACGCAGCGGTAGCCCTGCGCACTGCCGCGCGCGCACGGGCCACCGAGTTTGGTTGGGGCGCGATTGCGCGGCGCATCAGTGGCCTCTACACAGAGTTGATTGCCACCCACGCGGCAGCACGGGCGGCGCGCCGCTCAACGGCGCAGGTTTCGTAGCATGCCCCGTCTGCAGCGAACGGGCACACTCGTTCTGATGTGTGCGGTCTATTTTGCGGCGGGGCTGACCCTCGCCGCCATTGGCCCTAACCTGAATGCCTTTGCTGCTAATATCGCCCAAGATGTGGCCACCGTGGGCGCGATCTTTGTCTCCTTTTCGCTGGGGACGGTGGTGGTGCAGTTGGTTGCGCCCCAACTCAGTAGCCGCTACGGCCAACGGGTGCTCTTGGCGCTGGGCGCACTCTGTATGGGCTGTGGCATCCTAGGCGAAAGCCTGAGTCGCAGCCTGAATATGCTGCTCAGCACAGCCCTGGTGGGTGGCCTCGGCTTTGGCGCGATTCTCGCAGCGGGCAGTGTGCTCATTCCGCGCCTTTTTGCGCCACGCGGTGCCGCAGCCTTCAACCTTGTCAACCTCTTTTTTGGTCTTGGCTCGATCATCGGACCGCTGCTGGCGGGCTGGAACCAAGCCAGGGGTGGTAGTTCCCTGCTGGCGCTCTGGGTCGGCGCGGCGCTGTTGTTGCTCCTCTTGCCGCTGATCAGCAGGGCCGCCGATGTGCCACCGCCGCAACACGGGGCGGGCAATGCAACGGGACGCCCGCCATGGGGCTTAGTGGTGCTGCTCGGGCTGATGCTGCTCTGCTACAGCGGTACCGAGATCGCCATCGGCGGCTGGACTGCCGTCTATCTAGAGTTGGGCGCAGCCATGACGCCCGAATACGCCGCTTTTGCGGTCTCGGGTTTCTGGCTTGCGCTCACCATCGGGCGGGGCGTGGGGGCGGGCTTGGGACTGCGCCTGAATGCGCTCCAATTATTGGGTTTAGCGGGCAGCATCCTGCTGTGCGGTGCGCTGCTGTTGGTGACCAGTGTTGGTGACGCGCAACGCTCCGTTGTCGCCCTGCTAATCATGGGTCTAGCAGGCGGGCCAATCTTTCCCACGATCATGGCCTTGGTCGCCACGGCGACACGGGGGCGCGGCACGGCCACCTCGCTAGCGTTAGGCATTGGCAACTGGGGCGGGGCGCTGATTCCCCCTGCGCTGGGCTTGGTACTTAG
>RSAS01000652.1 GCA_003934145.1 Candidatus Viridilinea halotolerans
CACCCAACACCACCGGCGCATCCGCAGCGGGACGCGGCACCACCTTCGTCGTCGGACTCGCCACGACACCCTCAAAGGGTTTCACCAAATGGGGATAAACTGCCGCTTTTTGCGGTACGCAGCCCCGGTTTGGCCCGTCCCAATGCAGTTTACGTGTTGGCACGCACCCATGAGGCGTTTTACTGCATTGGGAAGCCCTTCCCAGAACAGATGAAACCCTTTGAACCACGACACCCGCGCCAGGAGGCGGCGCAGCGGCACAGGCACTGAGGAGGAGGAGGAGCAGGATGAGACGGGGCATAGCGCACTACCTTGGTTCGTATCTACAGATGACGTAGATTATACCAATTGCCGTTGAACATGCCGCACAGCAAATTACGTCAGAGCGCATTGCAATAACGTAGGGGCGTAGCAGCGGCCCCCAAGGGAGCCATGCCCATACCGTGAGTGAAAGGCCGCTACTACGCCCTCCCAAAAGAACCATGTCCGCGCCACATGGCGATGGATTCTTGTTCTTCCCCGGATAGGGCGTAGCAGCGGCCCATACATTCCCTCCTCCTCGGCGATTCTTGGGGAGGGCCGCTGCTACGCCCCTACATTCCCTTTCGATGGGATGCCATGCGTTCTCCATGAATTTATGGAGAACAATACAACACCAAGAATCTCGACGCCTTCCCCCCTCTCCCACAACGTGGGAGAGGGGGGAGGGGGTGAGGGCCATCCGTGGCATCCCAATCACCTATCCGTGGCTTACCGAGCGAATGTTCTGTCCGCCCATGAACGCTTGCGGGAGAGGCTTGCCCTCACATCGCAACGTAGGGCTTGTGGTGGACAAATACCCCACGATGGGCTTGTGGTGGACAAATCGCCCATCACCACGCAACGTAGGGGCGTAGCAGCGGCCCCCAAGGGAACCATGCCCATACCGTGAACCAAAGGCCGATGCTACGCCCTTCCCCGTGAAGACGGGAACCACCCCTCAAAAAAAATCGCGATCCGCACATGCCCCTTCGGCAAGGTCAGGGCACGCGCGGCGCTGGGGAGGGAAGCCCCTCCCCAGACCCCTCCCTCCCG
>RSAS01000950.1 GCA_003934145.1 Candidatus Viridilinea halotolerans
AGATCGCTGAAGTCGCGGGTGTTGCCCTCTTGCAGCAATGCAATCCTTGCCTGCCGATTCGTCTCGCGGCGGATGTAGGCGGTGACCTGCTCGTAGTCGGGGTTGCTGCGCTTGCCGGTGGCGGGGCGACCGCGCCTCGATGATTCTGCCGGCAGCATTTCTGCTTGGTCAGCCGTGGCGGTTGCTGGTGCCGCCTGAGCCGACGGCCCTGATTCAGCCATTGGCGGCTCCTCCGGCTCACGGGCCGCGCTCATCAGATCGGCAAACTTATTGGTGCGTCGGCTGGTCATGCCATGATCTCCCTTCCCGCATGCTCGTAATCGCTCCAAGCCTCGGCTGCGCGTGGGTCAGCCACCTGCTGCACGGGCAATCCGTGGAGGGCTGCCTTCTGGAAGGCGACCAGGCGGCGAATAGTCTGGGCAAAGAGGGGCAAGCCTGCCTCTTGCAGCATCTGACGGGCATCATCTCCATCACGGCTCGGCTTAGGGGGAACCATCGTGATCAGGATGCGATAACGCTCAGTGCCAAGCGCACGCAGCGCCTTGACCGTGAGCATCAGCGCATCGAGCGCCAAGGCATCGGGCGTCGTTGGAATGATCAGCAGATCGCAGCCATCGGCCAGTGCCTTCAGATCCTCCTCATCGGGCCGCGCCTTCGTATCAATCACAATATGCTCGTAAGCCCGCGCATGGCGCGTCGCCTGACGCTCATCGATGACGGCGAAGGGCAACTTCCCGTGGCGCGCCCAATTGGACGCACTCCGGTTCGGGTCGCCATCCACCAACATCGTCGGCGCGAACGCCTGAAGGAAGGTGGCAAAATGAACGGCACTCGTCGTCTTGCCCACCCCACCCTTGAACGAAGCACAGGTGATAATCATCGCTTCCCCACGTCTCAGCCAGCGGGAGAGGGACAGGAAGGGCGAAGCCATCCCCGAACCACCTCCACCCAAATCAAATAGGTAGGGTGCGCGAGGGAATCTAGTTCCCTCACATCCTTAGCAAAAGCCTCAGCCATGGTACCTGAGAAGCGAGAGAAAAACAACATGCTGAAATGTTAAAAACGCAGCATGC
>RSAS01000040.1 GCA_003934145.1 Candidatus Viridilinea halotolerans
CTTGGGCTTATGCAACAATCTTGTGCATTCGGTGAAAAATGAGCGAACGGTAAGACAGAGAACGGAGAACAGAGAACAGAGAACAGAGAACAGAGAACAGAGAGCAGGCGAGTCAATTAGGTTAGGGAGCGGAAACTTTTAAGCATCCCGGCAGCCTGCCATGCTGAGCGTAGCGAAGCATCTCTTTTCGACTGACGAGAGACCCTTCGCTGCGCTCAGGGTGACAGAATTCTTGTTTCTCACGGGGCCACTGGCCCGCGGGCCATTTGGTACTCAGGGTGACAAAGCGACGGGGCAATCAACAAAATCCGCTTCCCTTACACGCGCAGGGAGGGTAGACGCCGCGCTCCGTTCTCCTGTTCCTCCGTTCTCCTGTTCCTCTGTTCAGCCTCATGGACGCTGGCCGGAGAGCACGGCGGCGAGCCAACTGCGGTAGAAGACGATCAGGTTGCCCATGAGTTCGGGGAGGAGGAGGCGGGCCTCTTCGACGCAGACCGATTGGCGGGCGACGGAGACGTCGGTGATGCACTGTTTGAGGGCGGTGGTATGCATCTCGACGGCATCGCGCGGGCTGGCCCAGAGGGCGCCGAGACGTTCGCTTAGTGCGCGGAGTTTATCGGGCACACGCGAAGTTCCCTCGTAGAAGCGTAGCTCGGCGGCATGGTTGATCAGATCGGCATAAGCCGTCACCAGCTCAGCAAAGACCGTGGGGTCGTGTTGGCGCAGCGGTGTTGTGGCGCTGGGGCCATGGTAGAAGGGGTGATCAAACGCGCCATCGAAGGCAGTGGATACTTGGCTGTCGGTGCGTTCCCATTTGGCGAAGAGGGCGTCACCTTGGCCGGGGGCGACCTCATCAAGGGCTTGGCGCAGTTCGTCCATCTGGGCTTGGGTGCGGGTCACTGCTTCAGCGGTATTGCGCAGCAACTCGCGTTCCAAAAAGCCCACCTGGTAGTCTTGGAGGGCCTGATCCACTTTACGCCGCAATTGGTGAATATCCCAGGGTTTGGGCAGGAAGCCACGGACATTGCCCAGATTGAGCGCATCAACAAGCGTAGTTACATCGGTATAGCCCGAGATCAGAATGCCACACGCATCCGGACGAATGGCACGGGCCTGTTCTAGCAGTTGCACCCCCGTCACATCGGGCATGCGCTGATCGGTGAGAATGACCGCAATGCGTTCGCGGGCAATAATGGCAAGTGCATCAGCGGCAGAATTGGCGGTAAAGACGGTAAACTGGGTGCGCAGACTACGCGCCAGCGACTGGGTGACGCTGGTGTCGTCATCAACGATGAGGATTGCAGGACGGGCTGCCTCGGCTTGGTGCGCGGCTGATGAGGGCGCCATAGATCCTCCGCAAGTGGTGTGTAGCCATGGCAGTCTAGGGAAAGAATACAGAAGCTAAAGTAGGAAACAGGGAGGAGGCATCAAGCGGCTTGGCAGTTTTACGTGAGCTTATCTGAAAAGCATGGAATTCAGGGGGTATTATACCGCAAGGCACTCAGGATTTGGCGTAGCAGGGCGTTCAGCAGGGCCAGTTCGGTAGCATCGGGTTCGGCGCGAATGAGGAGCCTGCGCAGGCGGTGCAGGCTGGTGGTGCCATCACCGGCTTTGACGAAGCCGCTCGCAGCCATGGTTGCGGTCAAGAGTTGTGCCAACGTCGCGTGAGCCGCGCCGGGGGCGGGGGTACGCGGGGGCGGTGGAGGCAAGGGGCCGTGGGCGGCCATGCGCAACTCGTAGAGGGTGAGGAGAACCGCTTGGGCGAGGTTGAGCGAGGGGTAGCTGGGGTCGGTGGGCAGGCGCAGGATGAGATGGCAGCAGTCGAGTGCGGTGCGGTCGAGGCCGTGATCTTCGGGGCCAAAGAGCAGCGCCACCAGTCCGTTTTGTGCGCGGGAGAGCAACTGGGGGGCCAACGCCCGCGCATCGTAGGCCATGGGGTGTTCGGGATGGCTGCGTTCACTGCTGCCAACAACATAGTGTACATCGGCTAACGCGCTAGGCAGATCGGCAAAGTGTTCAATGGCATCCAACACAGCTTCGCTGCGATGGGCAATACGCAGCAGATCGGCAGGTTGGTAGGCCACGGGAGCGACGAGGCGCAGACGGTGTAGGCCCATGTTCTTCATCGCCCGCACGACGGCGCCGATGTTGCGTTCATCTTGGGGCTGGTGGAGAATAATGATGATCTGGTTCATTGGACAAGGTTTCAGGTGTCTGGTTTCAGGTATCAGTCGGAGCGCATCAGAAAGCGATGCATGGCGCTAAACGGTAACGTTTCTACGAACCTTGTCTTACTTCAAAATATAGTACGTTGCGCGTTTATCGCCCACTTTGAGCAGCAGGCCCCGCTCAACCAGATCGGCCAGATCGCGACGGACACTCTCGCCGCTCACGTCGGGGTAGCGCTCTTGGAGATCGCGGTTGGTGATGCGATGCTCGCTGGCGAGATACACCAGGGCGGCGATCTGGCGCTCATTGAGGCCCATGCGCACCCATTCGCGCGTGTCGAGCCCGGCGGGGTTTAACGCATCTACGGGCTGCCCGGTGAGGGTAACGAGGAAACCGGCGGCGGTTTCACGAAAGTGGGGCGGCGGCAGGCCCGCTTCGGCCATCTGGCGCAGCATGCGGTCAATGCCGTAGCCTAGTCGTTCGATCATACCATAGTCGGCGAGGACTTGAACGAGGCTTTCGTTGCGCGAGTAGCGTTCTTCCACGATATTCTGCAGCGTGACGTGGCCCGGCAGGCGTCCGGGCGAATAGACCTCTAGGCGATCACTGAAGAGGGCCACGCGAATGCCTTCGCCACGGACGCTATAGTCGCGGTGGGCAACCGCATTAACGAGCGCTTCGCGCACGGCGCCGGGCGGAAACTGGCTCCAGTCGTGGCGTTCTAGGCCGAGCATGCGGCTGCCTTTGCGCATATGCTCCATCAGCCAACGTTCGGCGCGGCGCACTGCTTCGGGCAGCGTAGCGCGCACATCTTCGCGCTCGAAGATGTCGGCCATGTCGTGCCCACGGTAGTGTACGAGGGTCAATTCGGCCTGAGGGTAGCGCGCCGCGACGTGGTGCGCAAAGAGGAGCATACCGGCATTGGTGGGAAGCATCGGCTCATGGGGAGCTTCAGGGCGCACGAGGCAGCCACGGGCATAGAGCAGCGCCAAGGGATCTTCTTCCGCCGTCGGGCCAACCCGCTGGGCATAGGCGGTGATTTTGGCGGGATCAAGCTCAGCGAAACGCACGTCCGCAGGCACCGTGCGCTCCCAACTCACCTCACCGCGCTCCAGCAGCAAGCGGCGCAGGGCATCGGGGGCCAAAGGTTGGTTGGTCGCCCCTTCGCGGCGCAGGTATTTGCCGTGCAGTGCATAGACCTGCGAAAGGCCAGCGGGCACTTGGAGAACGAGGAGCGTTGCGTCGTGCAGTGTAATCGTTTGAGGCAGCGGCAGCACCAGCGGGGGCGTGCATGCCAGTGCTGCCTCAAGTAGTAACTCGCGGGCAGCGTGAAGATCGCCAACGCCTTCGATCTTGGCACGGGTGTGCCCGCTCACGCCGAGGATCAGCGTACCACCGTGGCCATTGGCAAAAGCCACCAACGTTTCAGTTAGTTCATCGCGGCGGGTGCGGGCGCGCGCAAAGGCGACTTGAGAGCCGGGGCCGGCAGCGAGGTGGAGGGCGAGTTCTGATGCATCCATAGCGGTAAAGCGGTAAAGCGTATTGTACTGTGGTAAATACAATTCGCCCCTTGCCGCTGGTGTCACCCCCCTAGCGCCAGTGACGGATGCACATCGGTGGCCCACACGTCGCTGCGGCTGGCGTCGTAGCGATAGAAGGCGGCTGCGGCGACCATGGCGGCGTTGTCGGTGCAGAGGGCCAAGGGGGGGCAGCGCACAGGGACGTTAGCGCGCCGCGTGAGTTCTTCGCGCAGGCGCAAGTTGGCGGCGACGCCACCGGCGAGGATGATGGCGGCGGCGTTGTGACGGACGGCGGCGTCCACCGCCTTGGCGGTGAGTACGTCTACGACCGACTCTTGGAAGGCGTGGGCCATCTGGGCGACGAAGGTGCTGTCGAGGCTAGCGCTGGCTGGTTTGGCTGAATCGGGCGCGGGCGCAGGGACGTTGGGTGCGGGGGGGGCCGTGCGCCCGCCTTGACGCCGTTCGCTGCCGCCGGGGCGCGGGAGCCGCCCGCTCAAGTCTTGGCGTTCTTGGACTTTGTGCAGCACGGCAGTCTTGAGACCGCTAAACGAGAAGTCGAAGCTGTCGCGCAGCCATGCGCGGGGCAAGACGCCCGACGGCGTGGCACCCAAGGCGACCTGCTGGATGGCGGGGCCGCCGGGGTAGCCCAGGCCCAAGATGCGTGCCACCTTGTCGAACGCCTCGCCCACCGCATCGTCGCGGGTCTGGCCGAGGAGTTGGTAATCGCCATGATCGCGCAGCAGCGCGAGGAGGGTATGGCCGCCTGAGACGACGAGGGCCACCAGGGGAAAGGGGGGGGCGGCAGCGGGATCAGTTGGACGCTTGAGGCTCTTCAGTTTGCGCTCGGCCTGCGCCGTAGGTGCTGGCTCCTCCGCAGGCATTTCGTCCATCCTGATCCAACTGGCGTAGATGTGGGCCTCAAGATGGTTGACGGGAATGAAGGGCAGGTTGCGTTGCCACGCCATCGCTTTAGCGGCGTTCAGTCCGGTCAGCAGCGCCCCGCTCAGCCCAGGGCCGTGGGTGGCGGCGATGGCGTGGATGCCCTGCCAGCCACCGGGTACGGCTCGCAGCGCCTCGTTAACGACGGGCACCAAGCTGAGCATGTGTTGACGCGAGGCCACTTCCGGCACGATGCCGCCGAAGCGCTGGTGGACTTCCATCTGCGAGGCGACGACGTTGGCGAGCATAGTGCGCCCACCGCGCACGACCGCAGCAGCCGTCTCGTCGCATGAGGTTTCGAGCGCGAGGATGGTGAAATCTTCAGGGAGAGTGTTCATGTTGGAGGATAGGGATAGGGTACTACAGTTGTACGTTGTGTTGGGGCTGCGCCCCAAGCCCCGTGATGGGACGCTTTTTGGGGGCTGCGCCCCATACGCATTAACTTAAGGGGCCTGCGGCCCCTTAAACCCCGCTGGGAAGGGAAATTTTTTCGGGGGCCAAGCCCCCGAACCCCCGCCCGGCTGCGGGATTTCTTGG
>RSAS01000262.1 GCA_003934145.1 Candidatus Viridilinea halotolerans
ACGGAAAGCCTCCGCCTCTTTAAGGCCCTGGGTGTCCATGAGAATGCCCTTCGCCCGTTCCACAAGCTTACGGGTGTCGAGCGTCTCCTTGAGGTCGGAGATCTGCTTATCCATTTCGAGAAACTCTTGGTAGCGCGCCATGGCAATCTCGATAGCGGGCAAGAGTTCAGCCTCGCGGAAGGGTTTGACCACATAGTTGACGACACCCGCCTCTTTGGCGCGTTCGACCAATTCGCGGTCGGAATAGGCGGTAAGGAGCAAGACAGGGGCGAGTTTCTCTTCGGTAAGGATCTTCGCGGCCTGAATCCCGTCCAGTTTGGGCATCTTAATGTCCATGAGTACGAGATCGGGGCGTAGTTCACGGGCGAGATTGATTACACTGACCCCATCGCCAGCCTCACCGACAACGAGGTAGCCGAGGCCAACGAGGGTCTCTTTGAGGTTCATGCGGATGATCGACTCATCATCGGCAATGACCAGACGAGTTTGGGCCATATGACACTCCACATTCACCCTGCTGGGGTGAGGACTCTGCGGAACCGACGCCATCCGCCCCCTACCGCAGCAGCGACAAAAAGGATACCTTGCTTATGCATCGCGCCTAAACCGCATGCGCAGGATCGCAGGCAGTATAGCACGCTGGTGTTGACGGGTCAATGGTTACTGGTAGGCTGCAAGGGCCGCAGCGCGATCAGGATAGATCTTAAAGAGCGTATCAAAGCGGCTTTTACGAAAGATCTCGGCGATGGATGGTTGCAGCCCAACGAGGCGAAGATCGCCGCCAAGCGGCTGTACCGCCTTGAGCGTCGTGAGCAGCATACGTAATGCTAGGCTAGCCACAAAGTCCACTTGGCTCATGTCCACTATCATTTTGCCACGGTGCGCAGCAGCTTGTTGCGCCAATTGGGGTTCAACGGTAGCGACACCATTCGCGTCAAGGCGCGGAGGTAGGGTGAAGACGAGCACGTCATCGATCTGCTCGACATTCATTGCTGGGTTCCTTCTGCTCAGGGAAGAGGGTACAGGATCTGAGGGATGGTACTTCCTCATACCGTATGGTTGCAAGCCATTATAGCATGCTGGTGGGGCGTGGGGCATCTAGCGTCGCCTACGGCTGGGGCTACGCCTTATGGAACTACCCGCATAGGTAGTTGACGCTTCAAGCGAGATTGGTTACACTCGAATGTACACTTATTCACAAAGTCAGCTCGATTTGGCGAAAGGAACACTGCGTATGGACCGTCAGGTTGGCGAGGTCATGCATCACGGCGTATTGACGTGTCGCCGCGACACTCCGATTCAAGATGTCGCCCGCTTCATGGCTGATAACGACGTAAGCGCCCTCGTAGTCGTTAACGATGACGGCAACATGATCGGGCTGATCTCGCGCACCGATCTCGTCAACGCACGCCTCTACGAGCAGTATTGGAAGCATTGGCGCGGCCTGACTGCTGGCCACATTATGATTACCGATGTGGTGGTGGTGCGTCCCGATGACACCATGCAACATGCCAGCAAGCTCATGATGGAGCGCCATATCCATCGCGTCGTCGTCGTGGAAGCAGGCGAGAGTGGCGATAAGCCCGTTGGTGTCCTTTCGGTCACCGATGTGGTGCGCGACATCGCCCGTGACGAGTAGCGCTGCAAGCGTGCGTCGCCGAGAAACAGACACGGGCGGAGCCATTGGCCCCGCCCGTGTTTGTTTGTGCCCTTTTGACGGTTGCTACAAGATGGGGGGAGGGGTTTTAGGGGAGGGCGAAGCCCTCCCCTACCCATGCAAATAGTCGCGCACTTGGGCGATCCAGTGGGCTAGGCCGAAGCTGAGCAGCGCCGCCAAGATCAATGCCACCACGATCCGCCCGCTGCTGCCGCGCCGCCAGAGGGCGGCCCACAATGGCCCTGCGCTGAGGCAGAGCCCTGGGTAGAGGAAGAGCCCCCAGCGGACGCCTTGGTTGGCGACGAGCAAGAGGCCCTGGGTGAGCAGCGTCGCGAGCCACCACGCAACAAGCACCATGCGTAGGCTGGCCGTGCGTGGCGCGTAGGCCCGCCCCGCCCAGAGTAGGGCGAGGCCAGCGAGGGCACTAAGACTGAGCAGTGTCGGGATGGGGCGCGCCCGCGCCCCCGGCGGGATAAAGCCCAAGATCCCCAGGCTGGTTTCGCGCATGATGCTGCCCAAGGGCCGCCCGCCGACGCTGCTGCGTTCGCCGGCAAAGACCCGCTCGATATAGACGGGCGCGGAGTAGTAGCAGATGAGCGCAAAGCTTAGGCTGAGCGTGACGACGAGGCTTAGGCGTGTGATGCTGATGGAACTGGGGCGTC
The DNA here is from genome assembly GCA_003934145.1 of Candidatus Viridilinea halotolerans. Lineage (GTDB taxonomy): Bacteria > Chloroflexota > Chloroflexia > Chloroflexales > Chloroflexaceae > Viridilinea > Viridilinea halotolerans. The sequence goes on from RSAS01000262.1 coordinate 2,320, forward strand.
GCAAGAAGATCGCGGCCAATCCGATTGCCCAGAGTGAGCCGACAAGCGCTCCGAGCGAGAGCGTTACGCCGGAGTGGGCGACGAGGGCGAGGCTGAGCGTGGCGCTGAGCAAGACCATGGGCCAGGCGCCGGGAGCTTTTGGGCTAGCGTAGCCAAGGGCGAGGAGCGCTAAAAAGGGCATAGCCAGCGTCTGGCCGCCCACGTTGGCCAACTCGCCAATCGAAAAGGATTCGAGGGCGGTGAGCGGCAGCAGATAGCCTGCTGCGCCGAAGAGAGCTGCCCGGCTGCCGAGGCCACAGCGGCGCAAGACCAGCCAGAGCAGCGCCACGACGAGGCTATCGAGGAGCGCAGTGGCCCCCTGCACCAGCACGATACGCTCGTGGTGCCCGGTAGGTGCGAGGAGCTGCAAGGGCATCAGCGCGAGAAACATGGCCGGCGGATAGGGGGCCAACCCGCCGCCCGCCGCGCTCGGCAGGCCGGCGGTGAGAAAGACATTGCCCAGGCTCGCTTCAAAGAGCTTATTGGCCTGCATGGCCGAGTCGCTGTAAATGGCGTGGGGGTGCAGCATACCGGCCACGCGCAGCGCCCAGGCGAGCATTACCAGCGCGGTGATGGCGGCAATGCCGTTGGTTCTTGGCCAGCGCTGTTGTGCTACGGCGGCGACCAGGGTGGTTGTGGCTCCCAGACAACTCAAGAGGGCCACCAAGGGCGTAAAGAGGGTGATCACGGGCCGCTGGAAGGCGAGGGTATAGGCGGAGGCGAAGATAGCCAAGGCGGCTACACCGACCGCACCGCGCACGCCGCTGCCCGCCGCCAACGCGCCAACATAGAGGGCAACGAGACTGATGCTCAACCAGCCCAACTGCGGCCATGCGGGGGCGTGCCAGCCGCCATCCAGGGCGTGACTACGCAGCCCGTAGAGGACAAAGCCCAGTTCGCGGGGATCATTGGGGGCAGCAAAAGGTATTGCTTGCAGCATCAAGCGCAGATCGCCCGCCGCATCGGCATGGGCCAAAATGCGGTAGCGGCGCGGATCGCCCTCCGGAATGGTCAAATGATAGACCGGCCCGGCGCTACTCGTCCACTCTACCGACGTGCCACCGGGCGCGCCGCCCGCCCGCAGTTCGAGCAGGTAGCGTCCTGGCCCCGCCCCCGGCACCAGAAAGGTCGTCGCGGCACGCGTCCAGCGATAGGGCGGCAAGCCGGTACGTTCAGCCCACTCGGTCCACCAGATGCGGCAACGCACCCCGGCGGGCGGTGGGTCTTGCTGGCACTCAGGCAGGCTCGGATCAAGGAAGATGCCTGGCGGTTCAGCGCCATTGATGCCCGCAAAGAAGGGATCTTCATCGTAGCGACGTTGGCGCTCCAGATCGCCACCGACATGCAACGTCTGGTGGAAGGGGGCTTGGTAGGCCGCCTGCCAGAGCAAAAGCGCCGCGAGCCAGAGGGCGAAGATCGGCCAGAGTTGCGCCGGTTTCGCCATCATCCCTGGTTACTCGCCGCTCCCCAGGTGATTACCACTACGCCAATCACCACGATGATCGCCCCAACGATCTTGGTGGGGGTAATCGTTTCATGCAGAACCAGCCGTGAGGGAATCAGGATGAGCACATAGTTCAGGGCCAAGAGCGGGTAGGCAAACGAGAGATTGACGCGTGAAATTACGCCGAGCCAGAAGAGAGCGCCGCCAAAGACGAGGACAAAACCCAGAATGACGCGCCAATCGGTGAAGGTGGTCCAGAGTACCGTCGGATTGAGCGAAAAAGCACCGACCCGCTCGCTTACCGCATTGACCCCTAATTTCAACAGAATCTCACCAATCACCGTGAGCATGCTCGCGGTGAGCAGCATGGCGAAAACGACAAGCATAACGGGGCCTCGTTGGTGGCGTGGGTGTAGCGGCACCGACGCCTGGATTGCGTGCTGGTCGTAGCTACTCATGGTAACCTGCTCAGCACATAGACAGCATAATCACAGATACCGCTGCGCATGTGGTAGTGATGGTTTACTTGAAACCAGCCTCCGAAGAGACCAAGGTAATCGGCATCGGTGCGAATATAGCCGCCGCGATCGAGTTGGTGCATCAGGTGGCCGGCGGGATTGGTACCGGCAGGCGGCGGAATATCCTCCATCACTAGGACAGTGGCGGCGGGGTGCAAAACGCGGGCCAATTCGCGCATCAGGCTTTTGGCGAGGCCATCATCAAGATGGTGCAGCACGCCGCAGATGAGGGCGGCATCAAAGCTTGCGTCGCGCAAAGGGAGCTGTTGGCCGAGACTGACCAAGTAGCTCCCGGGGCGATGTTGCCCAGCGAAACGCACATAGCCAGCGGCGGGATCAACACCCACATAGCGTTCAGGCGGAAAATCGGGAGCAAACTCGCCGGTACCGCAACCCAGATCGAGAAAGCGGCGCTGATCGCCCGCCCACGGACGCAACTCGCGAGCAATCGCTAGGCGTTCGCCGCCATAGCCTGCCTCCACCAGCCAGCGTAAGCCATTCCAGAGGCGCGGCGCGGCACTCACGCGGTCAAGGAGGTTGTCGGTTAGGTTGAGCATAGCTACTGTTTATTGCCTTGGCAAGGCGGTGCCTTGCGCTGATCCCAATGGGGTGGAGGTTCTGCGGGGGCTGTGCCTTCAAAGGGTTTCACCTGTTATGGGAAGGGCTTCCCAATGCGGTAAAACGCCTCATGGGTGCGTGCCAACACGTAAACTGCATTGGGACGGGCCAAACCGGGGCTGCGTACCGCAAAAAGCGGCAGTTTATCCCCATTTGGTGAAACCCTTTGAGGGGGCTGTGCCCCCGCGCCCCCGCCGGACGGGGAGGTTTTGCGGGGGCCGTGCC
>RSAS01000664.1 GCA_003934145.1 Candidatus Viridilinea halotolerans
GCCTCGCTCCACCGCATCAGAATGCGGCGTAGCAAAAAACTGTATACCTGAGAGGCGGCCTGGGGGGGTGACGTAACGTTTTGTTAGCGCGAAAAAGTCCTGGGCGCGGGTCGTTGGCTTCGACAAGCTGGTTTCGGCAGGCTCAACCACCGAGCCAACGGCCCGTTGGCTGAGCTTGTCGAAGCCAGCCTGCCGAAGCCAGCCTGCCGAAGCCAGCCTGCCGAAGCCAGCTTGCCGAAGCCAGCCGCCCGGCGTGGTCGGTGCCAGCAAACGTTTACGTCACACCCCGGCATGGGAGCGAGGGCGTCTCGCCCTCGTATGCCACACGAGGGCGGGACGCCCTCGCTCCCAGGGGAATAAACCAGCAGTATCCGCTATGGGAGGGTTTCGGGTTACTTTACCGTCTTGAGACATCCAAGGCATGCTGAAGCCTCAGCCCTGTTTCCTATTTTCTGCTTCCTGTATCCTTCCCTATTGCCTTAAAACCCTACGCGCCCCCCCTTGTACCACGCGCCCCGCGCTACTCCCATTCCCGTTCGCCCTGTGCTGCTTCGATTAGGCGCACGGCGCTGACGGCGGCGTCAATGGTGAGTTGGCCATGTACCACGCGCCCCGCGCTACTCCCATTCCCGTTCGCCCTGTGCTGCTTCGATTAGGCGCACGGCGCTGATGGCGGCGTCAATGGTGAGTTGGCCATACGCGGGGAAGGTGACGTCGATGATTTCGTGGTCGTTTTCGATGCGGCTGGCGACGACGTGGCCGCACCCGTAAGGGTTGCATGTGATCTGGTCGCCCGTTTGGAAACGTGGCGTGGCGTTGCTGTCGGTTACGGTTGCGGCAGATGGCTTGGCGACGACTGGCGCTGGCGTTTGACGTTCGCGTTGCTGGCGTAGCCGTTGCAGGCGGGCGACCATGGCTGCGGCGTCGGGGAGGATGGGCGCTGAGGATGCGGGAGATGAGGATGCGGGCGGCGGGGATGCGGGAGATGAGGATGCGAGAGGTGGGGATGCGGGCGGCGGGGATGCGGACGGCGGGGCGGCGGGGATGCGGGATGCGGGCGGCGGGGATGC
>RSAS01000187.1:0-321 GCA_003934145.1 Candidatus Viridilinea halotolerans
TCCCAATCACCTATCCGTGACTTGCCGAGCGAATGTTCTGTCCGCCCTTAAACCGTCGGGGGCACGGGGGCACGGCCCCCGAGTCCTCCCGTGCGGCGGGGGCACGGGGGCACGGCCCCCGCACAAACCCCGTGCGTCGGGGGCACGGGGGCACGGCCCCCGAAAACTCCCGTGCGGCGGGGGCACGGGGGCCTGGCCCCCGAAGCCTCCCGTGCGGCGGGGGCGCGGGGGCCTGGCCCCCGCACAAACCCCGTGCGGCGGGGGCGCGGGGGCACGGCCCCCGAAAACTCCCGTGCGGCGGGGGCACGGGGGCCTGGCCCC
>RSAS01000187.1:421-5158 GCA_003934145.1 Candidatus Viridilinea halotolerans
CGAACATCTTCACCGACGGCGTTGCGCCAACTGTGAAAGTACCACCAGCGTAATCGAAAGCAGCAACATCAAAGTCGAAATAGCATTGATTTCGGGCGTAATTGCCCGCCGCACGCGGTTGTAGACCTCCACGGGCAGTAGCGACGTGCCGGGGCCGGAGAGGAAGAGGCTGATGATAAAATCGTCGAGCGAGAGCGTGAAGGCCAATAACGCCCCGCCAATGACGCCCGGCAGGATCAACGGGAAGGTGATGCGCCAGAAGATCTGCCAACTGTTGGCCCCCAAGTCGGCGGCGGCCTCTTCCAAGCGTCGGTCGAAATGCTTCAGACTGGCGCGTACCACGACGGTCACGAAACTGATGCTGAAGGCGATATGGCCAATGGTGACCGTCACGAGGTTACGGCGTAAGACATGGCCGGTCAGCGCGTTGATCAGGTCGAAAGCGAGCGCCGAGCAGGCGAGCAGCGCCACCGCCATAACGATTTCGGGCATCACAATCGGCAAATAGAGCAGGCCATCTACCGCACCACGCCCGCGAAAGCGATAACGCTCCAGCGCAAGGGCCAGCAGCGTCCCGAGCAGCGTTGCCACCAGCGTTGAGGCGACGCCAACGATGAGCGTGTTGACGGCAGCGCCCATCAGGCGGGGATTGTTGAAGAGACGGATGTACCAATCTAGGGTAAAACCAGTCCAGCGCACGCCAAACTCATCGCGGGTGAAGGAGAAGATCACCAGCACCACAATCGGCAGGTAGAGAAAGGCGTAGACGAGGATCGCGTAGCTACGCAATGCTTGGCTGAGCCAGCGTGCCGGTTTGCGTTGGATCATTATCAGCGCTCATCCTCGCGGGTGACGCGAAAGTACCAGAAGATCAGCGCGAGCAGGATCACCATCATAATCACAGCGAGCGCCGAGCCAAGCGGCCAGTTGATTGGGTTGGAGCGCAGAAAGAGGCGCTGGATCAGGTTGCCCAGGTAGTCCACTTTGGCGCCACCGAGCAGTTCCGCGACCACAAACTGACCCAACGTCGGAATAAAGACTAACACCGAGCCGGCGACAATCCCCGGCATGGTTTGCGGCACCATAACGCGCCAAAAAGCCTGCCAGCGATTCGCGCCAAGATCGGCGGCGGCTTCGAGTTGGGTAAAGTCAAAACGCGCAAGCGCCGCATAGAGCGGCAGCACCATAAAAGGCAACTCGCCATAGACAAGGCCGAGGAGCGTCGCCCCTTCGGTATTGAGTAGCGCCAACGGAGTGAGGCCCAGGGCTGTAAGGCCACCATTGATCAACCCATTGTTGGCAAGAATAATCTGCCACGCATAGATGCGCACGAGAAAGTTGGTCCAAAAGGGAATCAGCACCAAAAAGATCAGCAGTGTGCGCCAATGGGCCGGTTGGCGCACAATAAAGAGCGCCAACGGATAGCCCAACAGCAAGCAGATCAGCGTTGTTTCGAGGCTTATGCGGATCGAACGTAGATAGGCATTGACATAGATTGTCTGCGTAAAGAGCGTACGATAATTCTCGAGCGTCGGCTGCCAGACAATTGCCCCACGCGGCCCATTGGTTAAGATGCTATAGAGCAGAATGATTACTAGCGGGAGCGCAAAGAAGGCCAAGAGCCAAAGCATGCCCGGCGCAAGAAGGGCCAGCAGATTGCGCCGATCACGGCGCATCCGAATCTGATCTATCATGCCAATTACCCGCATAATAGCAGCGGTGAGTGACGAGTTTCATAGCAGGCGCTTTAGCGCCGTCCACAGCCTTGCTCGTCACTCATCACTTGCCACTCGCCACTCACATCATTCCACTAGCACTAGCGCATTCTCCGGCGGACAGACGAGTACTGCATCCTCACCGGGTTGCCAGTAGGCGTTACGATCCAGGGTACTACGCGTATTTTGTTCCCAGACATCGAGCGTGCGCTGCGCATTTAGGCGCACCGTGATGCGTGTATCGGAGCCGATGTAGCTGACCAGTTCCACCTTGACTGCGAGACGAAAGGTTTCTTGGACGCTCTGCGCCTGATCGGGCGTGAGGAGGCGCGCCTTTTCGGGCCGCAACGAGAGCGTTGCGTGGGCACCGACGCTCACGGGGCGCGGCGTCACGCCGCGCAGTTCCAGACCATCGTGGCTCTGAATAGTCGCATAGCCGCCATCATGCGCCACTACCTGCCCCTCAATGAAATTGGTCTCGCCAATAAAATCGGCGACAAAGCGGCAGGTCGGGCGCTCATAGATTTCAGTGGGGCTACCCACCTGTAGCACCTTGCCCTGGTTCATCACCGCAATGCGATCCGACATGGTAAGCGCCTCCTCTTGGTCGTGGGTGACAAAGATGAAGGTGATACCCACGCGATGCTGGAGGCGCTTCAGTTCAAACTGCATCTCTTTGCGCAGTTTCTGATCAAGGGCACCGAGCGGCTCATCAAGCAGCAGCACTTCGGGCTGATTGACGAGGGCGCGGGCGAGGGCAACGCGTTGCTGCTGGCCACCCGACATCTCACGCGGGCGACGCTGGTCAAAACCATCCAGGCGCACCATCTCCAACGCAGCCTGCACCCGTGGGCCAAGCTCGTGCTTGGGCACACCCTTCATTTGCAGACCAAAGGCCACATTCTGTGCCACGCTCATATGCGGAAAGAGCGCATAGGATTGAAAGACCGTATTGACCGGACGGCGATGCGGCGGCGTAGCGGCCATCGCCCGCCCGTGGATCAACACCTCACCGTGCGAGGGGTACTCAAAACCGGCGATCATGCGTAGGGTCGTCGTCTTGCCGCAGCCACTCGGCCCCAGCAGCGAGAAAAACTCACCATCGCCAACCTGTAGTGAGACGTGGTCTACGGCGTAGGTAGCGCCAAACTGTTTGACCACATCGTGGAGTTCAATCGCGGGAGTATCGCTCAAGGCACGCTTCCACCTCTGGTGGGGGCTTGGGGGCTTTGGCCCCTCCAAACCTCCCCGCAAGGGGGCTTACAACTGTAGTGAGAGGCTAGTATACCATACGGTTTGGGGGGGAGGCTACGCCACCCCGAATTCCCGCCAAAATTACTCCTCAAGCTCAGTGCGCATCAAGGCATTGAGGCGCACGATGGCGCGGTGGTGGGTGGCCTTGACTGAGCCGATGCTGCGCCCCATTTGGCGGGCGGTCTCTTCGATACTGAGGCCATAGACGTGGCGGAGCAGTATGACACGGCGTTGGGGCGCACAGAGCCGTTGCACTGCACGCCGGAGCGCCTTATTCTCAAACGCGGTACCCATTAGTATTTCAGGGCCGTCAATGAGAACGTTTTCTTCGTCGAGCTTAGCGCAGCCGTAACGCTGCTTGCTGCGCAACGTATCCATCGTTCGCGCCTGGGTTATACGATAAATCCACGAACTAATCGACCAGCCACGATCCTCGTAGTTGCCGATACTCTCCAACATCCGCAAAAAGACCTCGGACTGAATATCACTCGCCAGATCATAATCATTCACATAACCATAAGCATAACGATAGACGCGAGGCGCAAAGTGTTCATAGATGGTTGCAAGAGCTTGCGGATCAGCGGCTTGAGCACGACGAATAAGATCGGAAGGCAAGGGTAATGCAGTCATGAGTGTCTCCGAAAGGCGCTATACTATTAACTATCGTAGAGTATAGCGATTTGTTGGTAACCGTGAGGTAACCGGATGGTAACCGTTTGGTAACGCCGTGGTTACCAACGGTTACCTAGCGGTTACCTAGCGGTTACCTCACGGTTACCGGGTGGTTACCTCACGGTTACCTTCGGAGACGGGGCTGCGCCCCAGGCACATCACGTTAAGCCTTCCGTCCGGCGGGGCGGGGCGGGGGATGCTCCGCATCCCCCGCCCCGCCCCGCCGGAAGGGTGCGCGAGGGAACCAGGTTCCCTCGCGCACCCTTCCGGCGGAGGTGCGGTGCGGGGGGCATGGCCCCACAGATGTTGGTTACCACACCACAAAGGGGACACAAGGGAACCTGGTTCCCGTGCGTACCCCCGCACTATGTTACAATGCACCAAGATCAGCACAACAAGGAGGCTTTTGGTGCGTGACATTTTCGCGACGCCCAGCGATGAGGCGAGTCTCTATGGGCGCAATGATAATATTGAGCTACTCAAGGCTTGGGCGGGAACGTCGCTTGCCTTTGGTATTTTCATGGTGAGTGGCCAAGTTTTTAGTTCCAACTTCATGTATCTACTGGCGATTGCCGCCTTCACCTGTGGGCTCGGCTTTTTGCTCCACGAATTGGCCCACCGCGTTGTGGCGCGCAAGTTTGGCGCAGAGGCTCACTTTGTCGCCAATAATGGCTGGCTCGTCATCTCCATCATTGTCGCCTTTTTCCCCGTCTTCATCGCCGCCCCGGGGGCCGTTTGGCACCGAGGCTACCTCACCGCCCGCCAAGGCGGTCTGATCGCCCTCGCCGGCCCCGTTACCAACTTGGTGCTGGCACTGGGCTTTTTGCTGCTGATTGAGATCATCCCCCCGCGAACTGAGATCTTTGGCATCCAGATTCTGCTCCTCTGTGCCGTGGGCCACCAAATCAACGCTTGGCTCGGCCTCTTCAACATGATCCCCGCTGGGCCCTTCGATGGTGCGAAAGTCCTCGCTTGGGATTGGCGCGTCTTTGCCGTCACCGTGGCTGCCGCACTGCTCTTGGTCTTTGGGGTGTGAGCGCAGACGCGGTGACGCGGTGACGCGGTGACGCGGTGACGCGGTGACGCGGTGACGCGG
>RSAS01000733.1 GCA_003934145.1 Candidatus Viridilinea halotolerans
CACGGTATCGCCGTAGGCGCGCACGAGGCCGCCGGTGCCAAGCAGCGTGCCGCCAAAATAGCGCGTCGCCACCACCGTCACATCGCCCAGATCGGCCCCGCGCAACACAGCGAGCATGGGGCGTCCTGCTGTGCCTGAGGGTTCGCCATCATCGCTCATGCCCGCCGTGACGCTCGCACCGTAGCCGACGAGGTAGGCATAGCAGTGGTGGGTGGCATCGGGCATAGCACCGCGCACGGCTGCAATGAACTCACGCGCCGCAACCACGCTCGGCGTATAGCCAGCGGTGCCGATGAAGCGCGAATTGAGCACCTGTAGCGTTATGCGTGTGGTGGCGGCGGGAATGGGGTAGTGCATCAGAGCATAGCTAAGGATGCGAGGGAACGTGGTTCCCTCGCATCCTCTACAATACATACCCGCGTTTGCGCGCGATCTCTTCTTTATGCTTACGGAAGAGAATATCGCGCTCGGTGCCCTTGATTTCGCGGCTATAGGTCGTCAAGACCTGTTCCACCTCAGCGTCAATTGCTTCTTCATGTTGCAGATCGGCCACAATAAAATCGAAAATAACCTTGACGCGGGCAGCGCGACCAGCGCCGGCTTTGGTGCCACGCGGCTCTTGGTACTCCAATAAACTTTGTTGGGCCAACTCATCGTGCAGGCGCTCGGCGATGCGCCGCACCTTGTCTTCCGATAGACGCATCGACATTTCTCCTTAGTGGTGGTTTCGCCTTGCGGCGATCTGCTTTACAGTTTGGTGGGAGGTGTGGAGGGCGTAGCCCTCCACACCTCCCACTGGGGTGGGGGTTTTGCGGGGGCCATGCCCCCGCACCCCCGACGCGGCAGCGGCGAACTGTAAAGTGGCTACGAACCATCCCTTAGTAACGAGGGACGAGGGCACTTGTTGCCGCGCGCACCCTTCATTTCGTCAATGCACCCAACTCATTGCGTAGCCAAGCAATACGCTCGTCATTGACTTGGTAGCAGACTGCCGAACCGTCGGAGTAGCTATCGAGCAATTGGACATCGCGCAGTTGGCGTAGGTGTTGCGAAAGGGTGGACTGGGCGTGCGGGCCATCGTCGGGCAGATGGAGCAGAATTTCGTTGCCAATACAGTTGGGGTGTGCCAGCACGTAGCGCAGAATCGCAATACGCACGGGGTTGCTCAGCGCCTTGCAGAGTTGGGCAAGGCTTACGTCGTTGGCGAGCGAAACGGTTGTTGTTGATCTATGCATTCTAGACCTCCTCCACGCTGAGGGGTTTGGTTTAATGCTACGCTGCATCGGGGGGAGAGTCAAGTCTTTTCGCGAGGGTATGGGAAAACCAGGTTTTCCCATACCCTTACTGGGGCACACACGTAGGCAAACCATCACGGTACGATGGATAGGCGAGCTTGATCTGCAATTCGCGGTGCATGCGGGTATTACGCATGCGGTGGGAGAGGGCGGCCATAGCGACGAGATCGAAGGGCAGCGGGGGTTGGCGCAAGGTGAGGCGGTGGAGGGTATTGACCAACCAGACCATCGTTTGGGCTGTGCGCGGGCTGATGCTCGGCGGCGGCGGAGCGTTGAGCAGTTGGGCGAGGAGGCCATAGAAGGATGCCACCGTGGTCGGCTCATCATCGGCCAAGTTGTAGATGCGCCCCGCTTTGCCTAGCTTGGGCATGGCCAGCAGTGCCTTGATCAGATCGTCAATGTGGATATTGGAGGTGTAGTGCTGACCGCCGTCAATCAGTGGAAAGCGCCCGCGGCGCACCTGTTCAACCATGAGCGCCGGGCTGGCGGGACCGTAGACAGCGGCGATACGGGCGATCTGGAAGGGGAGTTTCGACCACTGACGCAACTGAACGAGCAACTGTTCGGCTTCAACCTTAGCGGCTGCATACGCAAAGGTGGGCGCAGGTTTGGTCTGTTCGTCCAACCAATCCGCGCTGCTCGGATAGACCGCCCCGCTACTAGCGAAGATGAAGGCGCGCAGCCCGCGCGCCTCTTGGCACGCATTCGCTACTGCTTCGAGGGTCTGGGCATTCGTGCGCCAGATGCGCTTGGCGTTGCCAAGCGGCGAACCGGCGAGGTGGTAGACGACCCTTACTTTGTCCATGCCGCTGCCGATCAGGGCAAACATGTTGGAGAGATCAGCAACCTGCGTTGTGGCCCCAAGCGCTTGCAACGGGGCCAAAGCCTCGGCATTCCAATCGATGGCGCGGACGGCATGGCCTTGGGCCAACAGCGCCCGCACGAGGTGGCGGCCAATGTAGCCGCCTGCGCCGGTGACGAGATACATTGTTACTCCAAACCCGCCAACACCTCCGCCAGCACCTCAATGGCCTGGAGGTACTCGCTGAGCACAATATGTTCATCGGGCGTATGGTCGAGACGCGAATCGCCGGGGCCGTAGGCGACAATAGGGCAGTTCCAGGCGGGGCCGACGACGTTCATGTCGGCGGTGCCGGTCTTGTGGAGGAAGGCGGGCTGGCCGCCGTGGGTGCGGATGGCGCGCAGGAAGGCGCTGGCGAGCGGCGTAGTGCGGGGGCTGCGAAAGGCGGGGCAGCCGCCCTCGAAGCGCACCTGGGCCGAACCAGCCAGGGCGTGCAACTGCGCCGCGAGCGCATCCGGCTCAATCCCCTCAGGCAGCCGCATGCCAATGGTCGCCTCGCACCAATCGGTGAGGCCGTCGCCACCGCTGGCAACGCGGCGCAGCGAGGGGATGAGTTGCTCAAAGAGTCGTTCGCGCCCGGCGTTATGGCTAGCGCAGTGGGCCTCGACCGCGCACCAGAAAGCGACCATCGCTTCGGGGGCGGCAGGCAACTCGCCAGCGCTATGGGCCGACGACTGCTCCAGACGATAGTGGGCCAGCAGACGCCCCTTGTAGCCTAAGGTCACCCGCTGCCAGCCGCTCGGCTCGCCAATCACGCAGAAAGCGGGCGCGTAGCGCTCGCGGGCATAGTGCGCCCCCTTGGAACTCGCGGCCTCCTCCTCCGTCGCACCGACGAGGGCGACACGGCAGCGCAGGCGACCCGCCAACTCCGCGCGGCGCGTTGCCTCGATGAAGGTGGCAAACGGCCCTTTGGCATCCACCGCACCGCGCCCGTAGAGGCAGCCGTCCTCGATACGCACGGGGATCTGGCCCGGCACCGTATCAATGTGGCCCAAGAGCACCACCAACGGCCCTTCCGTGCCAACCAGACCGACGGCGTTACCAGCGGCATCCACCGCCGCCTGCCAGCCATAGCCCGCCATATGTTCAACCAGAAAAGCGGCAGCGGCCCCCTCTTGGCCGGAGAGCGAAGGGATGCGCAGGAGTGCTTCAAGGAGCGTGACTGATGGGTGTTGCATGGGGGGGATTATAGCATAGCCGATAGCTGATAGTACTGTAATTATAGTGGCACTGTGTCATTCCATTGCAGCGTTTTGACATATATGCTATGATGCACTTCCCAGCAGCCGCGCCCCAATCCCCCGCCCTCTTCCCCGTGTCTACTCCTGCCTCCCTTTTAAGGAGACACCCCCTGTGAACGCCGGTGAACTAGAGACGAAGACGCTGAGCGATCTGCGTGATTTAGCCCGTCAACTTGAGATTACTGGCTACAGTGGGCTAAAAAAGCAGGACTTGATCGTCAAGTTGCTGCAAGCACAGTCGGAAGAGCAGGGGAATACCTTTAGCGACGGTATTCTTGACATTGTTCCCGACGGCTTCGGTTTTCTGCGTGGCGAGCGTATGCTGCCCGGTGCCGACGATGTCTATGTCTCCCAATCGCAGATCCGCCGCTTTGCGCTTCGCACCGGCGATCGCATCTGGGGCCAGATTCGCCCACCGAAAGAGAGCGAGCGCTTCCGTTCGCTGCTGCGCGTCGAGATGATCAATGGCGTTGATCCCGAAACGGCGCGCCAGCGCTCATCCTTTGAGCAACTCACGCCCATCTTTCCCAATTGCCAACTCAAACTGGAGACGGAGCCGCACCTGCTGCACACGCGCCTCGTTGACCTTGTCGCCCCGATTGGGCGCGGCCAGCGCGGCCTGATCGTTTCGCCGCCCAAGGCCGGCAAAACGATGCTGCTCAAAGCGATCGCCAACGGCGTCTCGGCCAACCATCCCGAGTGTGCGTTGATGGTGCTGCTCATTGGCGAACGCCCCGAAGAGGTGACCGATATGCGCCGCTCGGTGTGCGGCGATGTGATCGCTTCCACCTTTGATGAGCCGGTCGAAGACCATACCAAAGTCGCCGAAATGGCCCTCGAACGGGCGAAGCGCCTCGTCGAAGGCGGAAAAGATGTCGTGATCCTGATGGATTCGATCACCCGCCTCGCCCGCGCCTACAACCTCGACATGCCCCCCAGCGGGCGGACGCTCTCGGGTGGCATCGATCCCGTGGCGCTCTACCCGCCCAAGCGCTTTTTCGGTGCGGCGCGCAACATCGAAGATGGCGGCTCGCTCACCATCATCGCCACATGTCTCGTTGATACTGGCAGCCGCATGGACGACGTGATCTACGAAGAATTCAAGGGCACGGGCAACATGGAGCTGCACCTCGACCGCAAACTGGCCGAAAAACGCATCTTCCCCGCCCTCGACATCCAACGCTCCTCCACGCGCCGCGAAGAACTCCTGCTTACATCAGACGTGCTGCGCCAGATCTGGACGCTGCGCCGTATGGTGGGCATGCTCGGCGATAACGAAGGCACCGAACTGATGCTCACCCGCATGGCCAAAACCAAAACCAATGTCGATTTCTTGGCAACGCTGAGTAAGGGGAGTTAAAAGAACAAAAGAGCAGACGAGCAGAAGAACAGACGACCCACTAGGGTCGTCTTTTTGCATTGGCGGGCCTGCTGGCGGGGGCGCAGAGGCATGGCCCCATACGCATGAACTTAAGCCCTGGGGATGCCCCAAAACCCGCTCGTAGTAGGCGCTTTAGCGCCGTCCAAGGGCTGCTTACGGGGCTAAAGCCCCTACTACGAACCCCAAAATCCTCCATCCCAACGGAATAAAAAATTAGGATCTTTTTGTTGCCTATTGATAACAAAACTAACAATAGCTCACAAAAAAGTAAATAGATCACAAATACGATATACTATAGTAATTTTATGTATATGCCATGTGTATCCGTTCAGGCCCCCCCGAAGAAAAATGGTCTCCGTTCAGGCCCCCCCGAAG
>RSAS01000125.1 GCA_003934145.1 Candidatus Viridilinea halotolerans
GCGAGGGAACCAGGTTCCCTCGCGCACCCTAGCTACACATTTTGGTCACACCCAATTCCTGTTGAGCATGTCGCTCTCGGCTCTCGGCTATCTACTCTGGCAGAAGTGCCTCGAAATCCTGGACGGTGCCGCCGTCGAGGCAGCACTCGATGATCCGATGGCCCAGCGGGTCGAGATCCGGATCCTGGAATTCGGCTAGGCACTTGCGGAAGAACGCAAAGAGCATCGTCGCTCCGCGGTCATACGCCTCCACGCCAACCTCGGGCTGTGTGTCAACCTGTAGGAACCAGCGGGCAATCGACCGCCCCTCGATCGAGAGTTGGAAGAGGGCGTGCCCCAGCAACGGGCAGCGTGCGGGCTGGATCTGATCAGGGGCAAACTGCGCGTTGCCCCGACGGGCGAGATACTCGCGGGCAATCCATTGCGGCATAAAGCCGACCTTCCAGGCACCCACATACTGATTGGGGCAGAGGATATAGCGCATGGCGCGATGGGCTTGGAACTGCTTGAGCAACAGGTTGGCCTGATCGACCCGTCGCCCCGTCGCGAATGGCCAGTAAGAGCCCACGCCCTCACTGCTCATGCCCTCGCTCTCGACGATGCTCGGGTTGTCGTGGCCGCGCGGTGCCACGAGACGCCAGAGCCACGCAAGCGCCGGTGGCAGAAGATGGAAGAGTCCGATAATGCCGTAGGTTGGCTGCTCACGCGTACACGGCGGCGTGCGTACCCCCATGCTGCGAATATCAACCGTGACCGCCCCGGACACCGCGTTCGGCACGATCCGACGCGGCAGGATCACCCGTGGGTTCGGACAGGGCTGGCCGGGTGCATCCTGAATGTGCTCCCAGATCATGGCCCTACTATTGGCTACCGCGTCGATGCTCAGGAAGAGTAGCGGTTCGCTGGGCTGCGCGGTGATCTGTTCCAAATGGACGTCGGTGCCGTAACGCGTAATATGGTTGACCCGCACAAACCAGCCATCCTCGGCGTCGGTGAGGCGCATCTTCCGATCCCCATTCTGGATCGATGGGTGGCAGAGGGCCATGTCGTCGGTTACGGGGCGCAGACGGCAGAGACGGGGAACCTCTAGGTAGCGCCGCTCGCCGGAGAGGATGTTCGTGCCGAGAAGCATACGCCCGTCAGACTCGCGATGGATCTGCTCGAGCATCTCGCTCTTCCCACCGCCGCTCGCGCCCTCGTGCATGATCGTCACCACATTGTCGTAGGGGGTCACCACCTGCACAGTGGAGCAGTGGGCCGTCACCCAGCCCTCGTGCTCACCCTGGTTGATCAGGACACCGTAGATGCCCTTTTTGGCACTTGGGCCGGGGTAGAGGTTGTAGGAGAACATCTCGTGCAGGTCGGCCCGGCGATTATGCACTACGATCTGTTTGCCATCGAAGTGGCTGTGGCGGAAGGGTGGCGCAACATAGATGATCGCCGTTGGATTGAACTCCGGTGGGATCTCGTCATAAGGAATGATGCCCTGCAGCAGCGCTAGGCCGAGGGCGAAGAAGCCGGTGTTGGCCGGGGCAATCACCAGCGAGTCTTGGCCCATACCATGCTGGCCAGCCGTGAAGCCGAACATTGCCAAGGGCTGTGTCTTGAGCCAATCCAGCGACAACTTCCGGAAGGGGCCGAAATCATAACCGAACCGATCGCGGAAGCGCGGTTTGTTCGTTACGAGATCGTCGGCGATGACCATGCAGTCGGGATCGCGCCGACGCATGTAGGGTTCCAGATAGTTGGCCGCAACGCCGTTGCGTACGCGGGCCACCGTCACCTCGCTCACCATGCCGCGCTCAGGCACCTCGAAGGCAACCTCGAAGGTGTGGCTATCGGGGCCACCACACGCGAGGTCAACCAGCTCCTGGATGGTGCTGGCGATTGTGACCTGTGGCGACCCCGAGAGTACGTCCGCCGCATCAAGGGGGGGGTTGTACTTCCACCATTCCATAGATGGCTCTCCTACGCTGTACGAATTGGGTATCTACGTGAGTTGTTTGTACCCCAAAGATACCCAATCCTGAAGGGTTCGCCTATAAGGAAAATCCTGAGATCGGCCCAGAAAAGGCCCCATCCATGGCTGACAAGCAGGACACAAAACGCAATAACGCAAGAGCCACCCTGTGGGATCGCAGCGCCTTATGAATGCCAAGAATCTCACGGCCTTCCCCCCTCTCCCACAACGTGGGAGAGGGGCCGGGGGTGAGGGCCATCCGGGGCAGCCCAAGAGTGTAAGGGAAGCGGATTTTGTTGATTGCCCCGTTGCTTTGTCACCCTGAGCGCAGCGAAGGGTCTCTTCTCGCCGAAGAGAGACCCTTCGCTGCGCTCAGGGTGACAGGCTGCTGGGGTACTTAAAAGTTTCTGCTTCCCTAAGAGAAACCTTGTCTTACCAAAAAACAGCAGGGTCTCCAGCACTGGAGACCCTGCTTGGGTAGTGACAACGAGCAGAAACCCTACTCCGGCGTTACGAGGCCAACCCGAATCGCAAAACGCACCAGCCCGGTCACGTCGTGAATGTCAAGCCGCTCCATCAACTGGGTGCGATGGGACTCAGCCGTCTTCACGCTGATCTGCAACGACTGGGCGATCTCCTTCATCGTCCGGCCTTCAGCGATGAGCTGGAGTACCTCCCGCTGGCGCGGGGTGAGGGCGTCGAGCATCCCGCCACCGTTCCCGATGAGCTGAATATAGTCTTGAAGTACCCGCTTTGAGATGGAGGGACTCAAGTACATCTCGCCGCGTACAGCCGCCTGGATGGCGAGTTGGAGTTCGGCGGTCGCCGCATCCTTGAGCAAGTACCCCACGGCGCCGGCACGCAACGCCTGAAGGACATACTCTTCGTTGGTGTACATCGAGAGGATGACGACACGGACGTTGGGATAGTCGCGGCTGATCCGTGCAGTCGCCTCCAGCCCGTTGAGGCTGGGCATCTTGACGTCCATCAGCACCACGTCGGGCTGGAGCTGTGCGACGAGGCGCAGTGCCTCGCGCCCATCGCCAACCTCCGCCACCACACAACAACCAGGCAGGCTCTCTAGCAGCGAGCGAAAGCCGGCGCGAACGAGAGTGTGGTCATCCGCGATCAGAATGCGTAGGTCGGTCATGCCAGCGTACTCCGTTCGTCGTCGTGATCGTCCGCCATGGCAGGACGCAGATGTAGGGGAAAGTGTGCCGACACCGTTGTACCCTGCCCAGGTGTCGAGGTAATTGTAAGCCGCCCGCCGCTGAGGTTTGCCCGCTCGCGCATGCCGAGGAGTCCGAAGCTCTCACCGCGTGCGACCCGCGCCTCCACCTCCGCCAGATCAAAGCCCTCCCCATCATCACGCACCATCAGGCGCAGATCGTCGACACAGCGCAACTGCACCCAAATCTCGCGGGCTCTGGCGTGCCGCACAATATTGGTCAGCGCCTCTTGCACAATCCGGAAGCAGACGGTCTCCAAGACCGGGGTGAGACGGCTCGCTGGCTCATCAACATTGAAGTGGATGACGAAGCTCGCAGCGCGCGCCTGGCGTGCCACATACCAGCGGAGCGCCGCGATGAGACCGAGATCGTCGAGGAGTGATGGGCGGAGATCGAGCGAGAGGCTGCGTACCTGTTCCAGCGCCTGCTCTACAATCGTAATACTCTCCTCCACCCGAACGCTGGATTCACTATGTTCGGTGTATTTACCCAAAGCCTGCAGGTTCAGTTTCACGATCGTGAGAGCCTGGCCAATCTCATCGTGCAGCTCACCAGCGATCATGCGGCGTTCCAGCTCTTGCACTTCAATCAGGCGCTGCGACAGACTCTGTAGTCGTTCGTGGCCCGCTGTAACCTCGGCAAAGAGCTGCGCGTGCTGTAGGGCGACGGCCAACTGGTCGGCGATCTGGCGGATAATGTCGATCTGGTTGGAGTCAAACGGCTCATGATCGGCACGCGCCAAGATGAGCTCGCCGATCAAGGTGTTATGGGCAACAAAGGGGGCGATAGCCAGCGTGCGTAGCCCCGCGACGTGCAAGGGTCGCAGCGCAGGTGGCAGATTCTGAGCATCAAGGCCGATCACCACGACAGGTTGTGCCTCCGGGTGCGCCATCACGGTCTTCGAGAGCGCGGACGCTGGCCAATTGATTGCGTCAGTGGCAACGCAATCATCAGCGATACGCATCAAAAGGTGTGTTGTGGCAGCAGTGCCAGAGATGCTGGCGATATGGGCGTAGTGACACGTCACAATGCGGCGCAGTCGCTCCAGCGCCGCCTCGGCAATCGCCCGGGGCGACTGGGCAACAAGAATCGCACGGCTAATTTCGTAGAGGGCATGGAGGCGTCTTGCATACCAGCGGCGCACCTCATCAGCCTTGCGCCGCTCGGTGGTGTCGCGGGTCACCTTGGCGAAGCCATGCAAATCGCCCCGCTCGTCATGCACCGCCGTAATCACGACATTGGCCCAGAAACGCGAGCCATCCTTACGCACACGCCAGCCCTCTTCTTGATAGCGCCCGGTGATCCGTGCGGTCTGTAGCTCGATCTCCGGCTTGCCAAGGGCTAGGTCTTCGGTGATGAAGAAACAGGCAAAGTGTTTACCAAGAATCTCGTCGGCTTGGTAGCCAGTCATGCGTTCCGCACCGGCATTCCAACTCGCAATGTGGCCAGCCGAGTCCAGCAAGTAAATGGCATAGTCCTGCACACCATCTACCAGCAGCCGGTAGCGCATCTCCGACTGGCGCAGTTCGTCACTACGCCGCTTCCGCCTGCTGATGTCGCGCAGAACCACGGTGAAGCTCGTCTGCTGATGGTGGACGAGCTTGACAATTGATGCCTCAGCGGGGAACTCGCTGCCATCTCTGCGACGGCCCACCACTTCGCACTGCTGGCTCATCATCTGTGGCCGATCGGCCTCAGATGTCAGGGCGAATGTCGCCACATGCTGCCGATGAACCTCAGCGCAACGCTCGGGGATGAGCAGATCAAGGGGTTGACCAAGCACCTCTTGGGCCGCATAGCCAAAGACCCGCTCAGCGCCATGGTTGAACAGCACAATGCGCTGCGCGGCATCAACGGTCACTATCGCGTCGAATGTCAGGTTGAGGATGTATTCCAGCGGCGGCAGATGGAGGGGAAGCGGCGCATCATGGCTCATTGTGGGTGCCCGTTCCACCACTGCC
>RSAS01000057.1 GCA_003934145.1 Candidatus Viridilinea halotolerans
CATCAGCAAAGACCTGTGAGGTCTATGCTCTCCCTTATTTGAAAGGTATTGGGCCATGCCCCCAAACCCCCGTCGAAGCGCGGGAAGGGTGCGCACGGGAACCTGGTTCCCGTGCGCACCCTTCCCGCGATCTAACCCAACGCAGTACTCAAACGTACAAACGCCTCGCTCTGTGCATGAAAAACATGTTGAATTTGCAGCGTTGTGATGCTTACGGCGCCAATGCGTCGCAGGTGGTCAATCGCGGGAAGCAGTTCCTCCTGGGGCACCACTACGTTCACGGCGTACCATTGCGGTACCGCGCCCACCGCCGCAAACTTGCTCCAGACCGGCGAGATGGTTGGCCCCTGGAGGCCGGCCAATTCGACACGGGCGGTCACGTCGCGCCCGACGGCTTCGAGCGTCGCACCAGGGAGATTGGCGGTCAATGAGTAGAAGAGCCGCCCGCGACGACGCGCTTCGATCAACTCCAGCAGTTGGCGCACCAACTCTAGCCGCGCCGCATCGCCGCGCAGCGTGCGCCGACTCCCTACCAGCACTGCTTGCGAGCGCAAAATTGGCCCGCCAACAATCTTGAGTTTATTGTCGCGGATGGCCGTCCCCGTCTCGGTAATATCCGCAATAATATCGGCATAACCCAAACTCGGTGCCGCCTCGGTCGAGCCTTGCGAATCGATCAGTTCAAAACAGGTAATCCCCTGCTGTTGACAGAAGCGTCGCACCGTCTGCGGATACTTGGTCGCAATGCGCAAACGTCGCCCTTGCGAGCGCATTTCCGCTGCGAGATCGGCCAGATCGCGCCAATTGCTTATGTCAACCCAACCCTGTGGCACCGCAAAGACCAACTCCACCCGCCAGAAACCCAGATCGTCAAGAACCACCAGCAGATTCTCGTCGTCGCCACGCTGTTCAGCGACCATATCGTAGCCCGTGATCCCCACATCGATCCCGCCCTCGGCTACCTTTTCCACAATCTCGGTGGGGCGGTGCAGCAGCACTTCAACCCCATCTAGGCCACGCAGCGTCGCGGTGTACTGGCGCGGATTGGCGCGCACCACGCGCAAGCCACAACTCTCCAACAGCGCGAGCGAAGCCTCGTACCCCGATCCTTTTGAAGGAAGCGCAAAACGCAACATAGTTATTGTCCAAGCAACGCTTGCCGCCAATTGAAGCCAGCCGGCTCGCCCCGATCACGCAACGCCAACTCAATAGTATAATCGGCCATAGTCTTGACCACCCAATCAAAGTAGTAGGGCGTCAGCGAGTTGACATCAAAGTCGGGCGCGGGGTTGGTGAAGTCAATTGCGTAGGGCACGCCACCTTTGATTGCAAACTCTACCGTATTCATATCATAGCCCAAGGCCTCATTGATACCTAGCGCCCACTCGGTAACCAAATGGCCCTCATCGGGCGTCAGGTAGTGATCGTCGCGGAAATAGCGATGCGGCCATGGCGCATTCGCATCAAACTTCACCGTCATGATGTGCTTACGCCCGATGACGACGCAGCGCACATACTTCTCCCATGCGATGTACTCCTGCAGCATCATACATTCGGTGCCCGTCTCGTTATAGGCATTCCAGAGCTCATCAAAGGTATTCACCTTGTAGACCTGCTTGAAGCCTCCGCCCCAGACTGGCTTGAGAATGACCGGAAAGCCACCAACCGCAGCGACGTGATCCTGCCACGGAATCGGGTAGCTCAGGTTGCGCAACGACTCATTGACGACGCCATCAACATAGGAATGGGAAGGCAAAGCCACCGTTTTCGGGTGGGCGATCCCCAAACGAGTGCAGAGACTCGCCCCGAAGAACTTATCGTCCGCGCTCCACCAGAAGGGATTATTGATCACATACGCCCCAGCCAACGCGGCTGTCTTCAAGAAGGTACGGTAGTAGGGAATTTCATGACTAATCCGATCAATGATTACCGTATAATCGCACGGCGCACCCATCAGGGTGCCACCCAATTTTACAAACTCGGCCCGCACCCCTGCCGCACGCCGGTTGACCTCTTCAATAAACGCTGGCGGCCAGGACCACTCTCGTCCGACGATGATGCCAATTTTTTTGTTTTCCATGGCCGCTCCTGATCGTTATGGTGGATAAGGATTTTTCGGGGGCCAAGCCCCCGCCCCCCGTCGGCAGAGGGTTTCTTCGGGGGCCAAGCCCCCAAACCCCCGTCGGCAGAGGGTTTCTTCGGGGGCCAAGCCCCCAAGCCCCGCCCGATTGTACCATGGCAATGCCACCCCCGGTGGGGCATAACGGCGGCGCAGCCGCCGCAGATCTTTTTTGTTGCGCGTTGACGGCGCAGCCGTCAACGCGCAACAAAGAAAACAAGGAATACCTATGACAAATCATCCCCTCGTTCGCTTAGGCCGCCTCACCTTCGAGAAATACCAACGCGACAATGTTGGTGGTCTTGCGGCGGCGTTGGCCTACTTCATGATCTTTTCGATCTTCCCGTTGATTCTTGTCACCCTCAGTATTGTTGGCTTCGTCGTAGACCCAGCGCGCTTCGATGTGGAAGAGCAGCTACTTGAGTTGATCGGCTCCCCCGATATTCGCGAGTTGGTCGCGCAGACCCTCGCCCACTTTGCCAGTACGCGGGTCGGTGCCGGACTCGTCGGCTTCGCCATTCTCGCCTTTAGCGCCACCGGCATCTTCGGCGCCCTCAATCGCACCTTCATGGTCATCTGGGAGAGCGAGGCCAAAAACGAGGGGGGCAACCTCAAAACGACGGTGCTGCGCCTCGTATTGGCGCGCCTCACCGCCTTCAGCATGCTCATCGGCATCGCCGGTCTCATCCTCGCGGCGCTGATCGCCAACCTCGCCCTCGCCCTGATCAGCGCCTACACCGACTGGCTGCCCTTCAACACGGTTGCGCTTGTCTTACTGCAACGGCTGGTCACCCTTAGTCTGATCACCGTCGCCTTCGCCACGCTCTACAAAGTACTCCCCGGCCCCGACACCGCTACGTGGCGCGATGTCTGGGCCGGGGCTATCGTTGCGGCCCTCGGCTTTGTTCTGCTACAGCAACTCGCCGAATTCATCTTCGCTCAAATGAACTTCTCGTCCTTTGGCGTCCTCGGCGGCGGCATGGCTTTCTTGATGTGGATCTTTATTGCCAACCAAATTCTACTTATTGGTGCCGAAATCTCTTATGCCTGGGCACATGTGTTTGGCAGCCGCAAAGCTGCCTAGCTTGGCAAGGGGGTGTGAGGGAACCGGGTTCCCTCACACCCCCTTACCGCCGCGTCAGCGGCCCTCATTGCGCCGTGGGTTAATGCGCGGGCCACGAATGCCAAAGGGATTCATGCCCCCTTCAGCCGTATTACTGCGTTCGCTACTCAGGCTAATACTTGGCGGTTGGGGGCCATCGCCCTCCTTGACCACAATGCGCCCCACCTCTTGCGCCCGCAACTCCTCGGCCTCGCGCAGAAACTCAGGGGCTGCACGATGGTAGAACTCGAGCGCTTCACCGTGGCGATCCACGCCAGTGTAGGTGACAAAGACCAGACTGCCCGAGGGAATACCGCCCGAAGCGAGCAGATCGGCCAGCGGGGCGTCAATATGCTTCAGCAACTGTTGGCGCAGTGGCCGCGCCCCGAAGCGCGAATCGAAGCCTTTGGTCAACAGATACTCTCGTGCTTCGGGCGCAAGTTCAACCTTTACCCCCTGGCGAATGTACTGTTCGTTACTCTCTTGCACCATATGGTCAAGGACACTGCGCAACACATCGCTCGAAAGCGGGCGAAAGGCAACAATCTCATCCAAGCGGTTGATCCACTCCGGCTGAAAGACCCTCTGTAGCGCTTCAAAACCAATCTGGTAAATCTCTTGGCCCGTTGACTCAACATCCTGATGGGGCGTACGGAAGCCAATCGTGCGCTGATCGAGATAGTCGACCATCTCTTTGGCCCCGACGTTGGTGGTATAAATAACAATGCTATTATGGAAATTCACCCGTCGTCCGCCATTGAGCAACAGAATCTCACCATCCTCCATCACCTGTAGCAACAGATTCCAGAGTTCGGGCTGACCCTTCTCAATCTCGTCGAAGAGCACCACACTATTTTCTTGCTCGATCACTTCTGGGTTGAGCAAGGGCTTCTGGTCGCGCCCAACATAGCTTGGCGGTGCGCCAACCAAAGCGCTCACCTCATGGCCCTGACTGAAGAGCGAGCAGTCAATTTTCAAAAACGCCTCACCGTCAGGGCGCAGCAATTGAGCCAACGCCCGGGCCGTCGCCGTCTTGCCCACGCCCGTCGGCCCCAGGAAGAGCAACGTCGCCCGTGGGCGGCGCGGATTCCCCGCCGAAAAGCCGAAGCGTGCGCGGTTCAGCACGCGCACCACACTCTCAATCGCCCGTTCCTGGCCAAAAATCTGTTCACGCAGACTGGTCTCAACCAGATCCAACGGATTCTGGTCACCTCGTCGTGCCCGTTGCATTCCTTGCGTCATTTCACTCATAGCACCCTCGCAATTTCGCCTGCGCCCAAACAAGGTTTGAACGTAGGGTGTCACCACAGCACATAGTCTATCGTTAGGATGAGGGGGTGTGGAGTAACATAGAGCCTCTACACATAGCTCATTGTAGCACTTCACAGGTACCAAGCAGCGTCTTTGTTGTTCGGTGTTGACGGCTGCGCCGTCAACACCGAACAACAAAGAGTTTTGCGGGGGAGGCTTCGCCTCCCCCGCACCCCCACCGGGAGGCGTAGATGGGGCCAAGCCCCCACCCGGCGGGGGTTTAAGGGCGGACAGAACATTGACTCTAGTAGTCGCGGATAGATGATTGGGATGCCTTGGGTGGCCCTCACCCCCTGCCCCCTCTCCCACGTTGTGGGAGAGGGGGGAAGACATTGAGATTCTTGGCGTTGCTATGCGCTCTTTTGCGGCTATGCACAGATTTTCTGTCCGCCCATGAACGGCGGGGGGGCGGGCTTGCCCTGAGCCTAGTCGAGGGGGCATGGCCCCCACGCATCCCTCCCGCCCGACGGGGGTGTGGGGGCATGGCCCCCGCGAATCACCCCGCCCGACGGGGGTGTGGGGGCATGGCCCCCGCGAATCCCCTCCGCCCGACGGGGGTGTGGGGGCTTGGCCCCCACGAATCACCCCGCCC
>RSAS01000544.1 GCA_003934145.1 Candidatus Viridilinea halotolerans
GTGGGCAGTGGACGGCGGTGCTGCTTTCGGTTGAGGTGGGCAGCGCCTTCAATCAGGCGCCGGGTAAGGCGGAGGCGGCGATCCTCAGTTCGTGGCGTAGCGCCATCCAGCATCGATTACCACCCGACCTGCACCCTCCATCATGGCCCGATGCACCCGAAGGGCAGCGAATCGGGGCGGCGCTTAGCGCTTGGGCGCACGCCAGTCCCCGTCCGCTGGTCGTTCTGATCGATGAGATCGACGCCCTGCAAGATGACACCCTCGTCTCGGTGTTGCGCCAATTGCGGGCGGGTTACAATGATCGCCCCGCCGCCTTTCCTCACGCGTTAGCCCTGATTGGCATGCGCGACGTGCGCGACTACAAGGTTGCTGCCGGAGGGAGTGGGCGTTTGGGCACGGCGAGTCCCTTTAACGTCAAAACGCGCTCGCTCACGTTGGGCAACTTCAGTGCCGAGGATGTGGCGACGCTCTACGCGCAGCACACGGCGGATAGCGGGCAGCATTTTACGCCGGAAGCGCTTGCGGAGGCCTTTCGGCTCACCCAGGGCCAACCATGGCTGGTTAATGCCTTGGTTAAAGTGGCCGTCGAAGAGCTTGCTCCCGACCCCGCCACTGCCATCACGCCGGCGCTGATCACCGCCGCCAAGGATGTCCTGATCGAACGCCAGGATACCCATCTCGACAGCCTCGCCGAACGGCTGCGCGAGCCGCGGGTGCGGGCGGTGGTGGAGCCAATCCTTGCCGGTGCGATGCTCGGCAATTTGCCCCCCGACGATCTCCGCTTTGCGCAGGATCTTGGTCTTGTCCGCCCCGATGCGCATGGCGGCTTAGAGATCGCCAACCCGATCTACCACGAAGTGGTGCCCCGCGTACTGGGTGCTACGACCCTCGCCTCGTTACCACGCATCGCCCCAACGTGGCTCACCAGCAACGGGACGCTCGACCCCGAACGGCTTTTGGCGGCGTTTCTCGCCTTTTGGCGGCAGCATGGCGAACTGCTGCTGGCCACCGCGCCCTACGCCGAAATTGCGCCGCATCTGGTGCTGATGGCCTTCTTGCACCGCG
>RSAS01000472.1 GCA_003934145.1 Candidatus Viridilinea halotolerans
GCAATGGCTTCGACGCTCTTGAGCAGCGTCGGGTTTTTGGCGATGCGCTCGTAGAGGTCGGGGAAGCTGGTCTGGATGACCGTCAGCTTGGCCAACAATCCCGCTGGCGTGGTGCGTCCCTGGGCGCGGTCGAGACGCAGGTGCAGGCGGAAGATGTTGAAGCTGCGTTTGACCTTGCGCGGGTTGCGTAGGAGGCCGGTGGTCATCAACGCGGCGATTTGGTTGCGCTCTTCGTCATTCAGTCCGGTGACGGCGGGCAGGCGGCGTTGCAAGAAGCTGGTGATGGCGTGCGGGGCGAGCGGCGGCAGGCTGAAGGGGATTTGGACGATCTTTTCGAGGTAGTCCCGTTCGGCGACGGGGAAGGGGCCGCTGTGGCCCTCAGCCAGCGCGAACTCCTTGTAGCGCACGCGGATGCCGTGCTCAATGATCTCCCGATCCACGCCCAGCACGAAGATGCAGCCCCGAATGTCGAGCAAGACCTTGATCGCCTCTAAGACACCGATGGCCTGTTCGGGCAGGCAGCGGTCGAGGTCGTCAATGAAGATGACCATCCGCCGCTTTTGGCTGGTAACCAACTCGTTGATCACCTTTGCCAGATCGGTGTGGAACTGCTCAAGGCTCTGCACCTGTTCGCGGTAGACGCGCAGGCGCTCGCGCTGGAAGAGATTGAGGAGTTGGTCGGGGTAGTTCTCTGCCCCCGCCGCCTCCCCCGCCTTTTCGACCGCCTTGCCGATCTGACCAAGGATAGGAATGGCGCTAAAGCCTGCACGAATGACCGTATTGGCCACCAATTTGCCCGCCGCGTCCCACTGGAACTCAAGGCGCCCAGCCTCCTCGCGCTCGACGCTGCGGTAGAGGCTGGCGGCCAGATCGTCGAGGCGCGTGGTGAGCGTGGCGCGGGTGGCAGCGCAGCCCTCGGCATCCATGCTCGTCGGGGGCTGATCTGGTTGCAGACGATTCTGGTGGTCAATGTAGCCATGCAGCCACGTCGCATCATGTTCAACGAGCCGGTGCAACGCTTCAACCACTTCGAGCAGCAGCGCCCGCCAGAGCGCCTCCTGCTG
>RSAS01000106.1:0-12468 GCA_003934145.1 Candidatus Viridilinea halotolerans
CGCCACCAATGCATGCAAGCGGGGATCGTCGCGCAGTGCCGCCCCTCGTGGGCGCGGCAGCGGCACGGGTAAGAGCGCAGCGATCCGCCCCGGACGCGGCGTTAGAATGGCGATGTGGTCGGCCAAGAAGATGGCCTCGCTGAGGCTGTGGGTCACCAAGATAACACTGACCGGTGGTTCAAGGATGCCGAGCAGCGTTGCCAGATCCACCTGGAGTTGCTCGCGGGTCAGTTCGTCCAACGCGGCAAAGGGCTCATCAAGCAGCAAGAGCGGCGGGGCGAGGGCCAGCGCACGGGCAAAAGCGATGCGCTGCTGCATGCCGCCCGAAAGCTGGTGGGGATAGGCAGATGCAAATTGCGCCATGCCCACAAAACGCAGCAGCGTCGCGGCGCGGGCTTCGCGCTCCGCACGGGGCATATGCGCCAACTCCAAGGGGATCGCCACATTCGCGGCGGCACTGCGCCACGCCAAGAGCGTTGGGGCTTGGAAAACCATGCCATACGCCCGCTGTTGGCGCGCCATCGCCGCAGACTGCCCTAACACCTGTAGCGTACCGGCATCCGGCTGTTCCAGATCGGCCACCAAGCGCAGCAAGGTGCTCTTGCCGCAACCACTCGGCCCTACCAGCGCCAACACCTCCCCCGGCGCAACCGCAAGGCTCACCTGCGCCAACGCCACCAGCGGGCCGTTGGGGGTGGCAAAGTGTTTACTGACTGCATCGAGCAGTACGGCTGGCGTGGCACTATCGCTCATTCAAATTCTCATACCAATACTATCGTTGTACGTCCCCTTGGCGGTTCAAGGGCGGACAGAAAATCTGTACGCCGCCTCGTAAGAACTGCACTGGGACACCAAACATCTCAACATCTTCGCCCCCTCCCGCCTCCCGCCTCCCGCTTCCCTCCTCCCCGCTTCCCGCCTCCCGCCTCCCGCTTCCCGCCTCCCGCCTCCCGCTTCCCGCCTCCCCTCCTCCCCGCTTCCCGCCTCCCCGCTTCCCGCCGCCCCTACCCCCGCACCCACAGTCCCCCCGGTACACTACTCAGCACCCCCGTCAGATAGATCGTACTCCCCGCGAGCGCCGCCACCTCCGGCGCTACCTGGTTGCTCGCCAGCAAGACCACCAGTGCCGTTTCGCGTACCCCAATTCCATTGAGCGAAATGGGCAGCAGCGTGATCACCACCAATGCCTGCGCGTAGATCGCACATGCCAACAAGCTCACGGGGCTTTGAAAGGCGTGCAGAGCTACCCAAAGGTGCAAGACCACCAGGCTCTGAAAGAGTACCGCCATGCCCAGCGTTGGCAACCAGCGCCGATCGCGCAGCAGCGTGGCCAGTTCGCCGTAACGCTGCCAGCGTTGCGGCACAAGGTGGCGTAATTGTGGCAATAACCAGACCGCCAGCACGCCCCCCACAACCATGCCCCCAAAGGCAAAACCCAGCCATTCACGGTGGGGCAGATCGCTCGGCCAGAGGCATGCGCCCAAGCCGATCAGCATGCCCACCCACAGGCCCGTGATGCGATCAAGCAGCACCGCGAGCGTCGCCGGCAGCAGCGCAACCCCTGTGGCCTTCAGGCCGCCAATACGCACGACATCACCGCCGATGCTGCCGGGCAGCACATTGTTGTAGAACGCGCCACTCCAATAGAAACGCAGCAACGTGTGATAGCCGCGTTCAATCCCCAAGCAACGCAGGACGCCCTGCCACTTCCGCGTACTCAGTAGAATGCCGAGCAGCGGCGTGGCGAGGCAGAGCAGCCCCCAGCGCCAATCCATCCGCACGATCTGCTGGCGCAGCGTCGGCCAGTCGAAGGCGCTGAAGAGCCAAAATAGCACCCCCACGCCCACAGCAAGGCGCAACCAGAACCAAAAACGGCGGGGAACACGTCTCATCGCTTGCGGAAGGTCAACACAATCGGCGTAATTGCGTCACAGCGCCGCAACACCCACGACACAGCGTGGGCCACTCCCAAGCGCCGCGCCAGATCAACCAGCCGTTTCACGCGGCCCACTGCCGCCCAACTGGTGAAACGCCCGCCCGTCATGCGTTCGTGAAAGAGCTGTTCGCCCCAATCGAGCACTTCAGCTTGGGGTTGCAACTGCTTCATCCAGGTGCGCATGTGGCGCAAGGTGATCAACTGCAATGTATCCACAAACGCCGGATCGCGCCCCGCGAGGCGTACCAAGATGCGTGCAAAACGGTGGGAGATGTAGGGTGGCCAAAACATGCCATAGTGACCATCCCAAAACGAGCCATAATTGGGCACCACAATCTGCGCCAGCCCCCCGGGGCGCAATACGCGCACCGTTTCGTGCAATACTTTGCGCGGGTTTTGTACATGCTCAAGGACGTGCGTTGAATAGACCAGATCAAAGCTTTCTGGCTGAAAGGGCATCTGCTCGCCCACCCCTTCAACAATGATCTGCGGGGCAAGGCTACACCGCTCCATTAAGCGCCGCGAAACGGCTAAGCTACTCGTATACCCCGCCCCACCTGGTTCCAAACCAAAACTGTGCATGCCATAATCGAGGCGCGTAACTGCCACAAAGACACCATAACCACTGCCAATCTCAAGCAACGTCTGCCCTTGAAGATCACCCGCAAAACGTTCTAAAACGACAAGCTTTTCGACCACTTTACGCGGATTTAAGACATCCTGCGCATGCTTTTGGGCCGGGATACGGTTCAGACGCTCAAATAAAGCTCCATAGCTCGCCGCAACATCCGCATAAAGATCATCAAGATCGAGCTGTTCAAGCTGCAAAGGTTTTCCAACGTTGTTCAGTGTCATACAGAACCTTCAAAAAATCATCAGCGACTCGGGTAATTTCGTAGCGCTGGGCCATTTGTAGCGCCTGCTGGCCCATCCAAGCCCGCAATGCTGGTTGCGCTACCAAAGCGGCCAGCGCCGCCTTGAGTTGGCGCGGCTGATCATGGGCAACGAGCCAACCCGTCACGCCATGACGCAAAAAGTCAGTCTGTCCGCCCACCCGCCCCGCCACAATCGGCAAACCTTGCGCCGCCGCCTCAAGGTAAACCAGGCCGAAGCCCTCGTGTTCCGAAACGAGCGCAAAGATGTCGGCGCACCGCAACAACGCCAACTTCTCCTCATCACTCACATAGCCAACCAGTTGTACCCGATCGCTCAAGGCGTGCGACGCGATCAACTCCTGGAGCGGCCCATACTGCGGCCCTTCGCCAACAATGATCAGGCGGACGCTCTGCGGCGGTAGCTCAGCCACGGCTTGCACAAGCTCCGCCATACGCTTGCGCCGCACTAAGCGGGCTACACATACCACCGTAACCGGCCCGCCGCTGCGCGGTTGCGGGGCGTAGGGCGCTAACGCCAACCCTTGAGGCACCACATGGATCGGGGTGGCTGGCCGATAGATCTGCGCGACCCGCTGCGCCATATCGTGCGACATCGTAATAATCGCCTGCGAACGGTTTAACACCTGGGCGACGGTCTGTTTGAGTAGCGGCAAACGATGGGGCGATAGCCGTTTGCTTGGATCATACGCATCGCCGCCCATCACCCAGACCACATGGGGCCGCCGCCAAGCACGCGCCAGAATCACCCCAGCCACACCCGAGGGAATGGCAAAACCAGAGAGTATCAGATCGAAATCGCTACGCTGCCACTGCTGCTTGCCTACAAAATTGAGCGCAGCCAGCGGAAACGAGAGCAGCGAGGCGAGCGAAGCGGTCGCACGCGCATGGCGCGCCAACACCGGCAGGCGATAGAGCGCCACCGACCCTAGTTGCTCATAAGCGGCCAAACCAGTAGCACCACTGGTCACAAGCGTTACCTGGTGCCCCAAGGCGGCCCATGCGCGCGCCGAGTGGGCCAAGGCCACCCCGCCCCCACCGCCCAACGGCGGGTATTCATAACTCAGGGCTAGAATGCGCATTCAACTCCTCACGCACCACGTAGATCGGACGATTGCGGCCTTCATAATAAATTCGTGTTATCAATTCACCTAACAAACCCATGCCCAAAAATTGTACACCTAAAACAATCAACAACACTGCCAACATGAGCAATGGCCGATCACCAATTGGTTGCAACAAAATCAAACGCACATAAGCCAAATAGAGCGCCAGCAGCCCGCCAAGCACCGAACTCACGCTGCCCACTAATCCAAACACCTGCATCGGTCGCGTTGAATAGCTTAGCAAAAAGCGCACCGTAATCAGGTCAAGTACCACCCGCGTCGTGCGCCCAATGCCATACTTCGAGGTGCCATACTTGCGTGCCTCGTGGTTTACCGGCATCTCCGTCACTGCCACGCCCTGCCACGAAGCGATCGCCGGAATGAAGCGGTGCAGTTCGCCGTAGAGATCAATCTGCTTCACCACCTCGGCGCGGTAGACCTTCAGCGAGCAGCCGTAGTCGTGCAGGCGCACGCCGGTTGCCCACGAGATCAGGCCATTGGCCAACTGTGAAGGCAAACGTCGGTTCAAAAAAGGATCTTGGCGCCGCGCACGCCAGCCACTCACCACATCAAAGCCCTCTTCGGCCTTGGCCAAGAGCATGCCAATATCACGCGGATCATTCTGCAGATCGGCATCAAGCGTCACCACCCACGCGCCGCGCGCTCGCGCAAAGCCCGCCGCAAAACCCGCCGTCTGCCCAAAGTTGCGCCGGAAGCGCACCACGCGCCAGCGCTCATCACGCACCGCCACGTCGCGCAGCAGCCCAAAGCTCCCGTCACGCGAGCCATCATCAATTGCCAGCACCTCATAGGGCTGCCCCAAGGCATCCAGCGCCTCGTGCAGCCGCGTATAGAGGTACGGAATGCTCTCCTCCTCATTGTAGATTGGCACCACCACCGAGAGGTAGGGTTGCAACGCACGTTCGTAGGCATGCGGGGTGATAGGCATCAGACGCTCCAGCGGGTTTCAGCGGGTGGGATGTGCTCCCAAGGATGGTATTCCCACCCCCATTGTAGCCCATGTAGCGAACCAAAAAGCCAGAACGAGCTTGAATTGCCTTACCGTCCATGCTATGCTCTGATAGGTAAGGGTATACGTGTGAACCAAGTTTCCTCGTATGCCCCCGCAGCTTGGCGGGCGTGACGTGGGGCTTAGCCCCACAGATTTTGGTCACACCCCTCTGATGTCAAAAACCCTCACCCAAACCTTACGTTTCAGAAACATTATCTGAAAACTATAGAGCAGGGCGAGTAACTCATCTTTAACCAAATAGAAAGAAGATAAGCGTGGAAACCAAGATTTGTAAACAGATCTATATCGAACCTGCTCAAGAGAAAATGCTCAAATATCTTGCTGGCTCTTTTGGAGTACCTGAAGCAGAAATCATTCGCCAAGCACTGGAACAGCACCTTCAGCGTATGCAATTACCGGAACGTACGCGTAGCGCTTGGCAAGCTGAACGAGTCTATATTGCACAAAGGGCTGCTATGCAACCGACTATGAACAAGCGCACTTGGTCTCGTGAGGATCTGTATGATCGCTAAGTTTTTGATTGACACAAACGTCCTCGTTTACGCTTATGATCTTGCAACTCCACAAAAACAACACCAAGCTCTTGCTGTGCTTGATCAGTTAATCGCGACAGAGACAGGATCCCTAACAACTCAAATCCTTGCAGAGTTTTTTGT
The DNA here is from genome assembly GCA_003934145.1 of Candidatus Viridilinea halotolerans. Taxonomy (GTDB): domain Bacteria; phylum Chloroflexota; class Chloroflexia; order Chloroflexales; family Chloroflexaceae; genus Viridilinea; species Viridilinea halotolerans. The sequence continues at coordinate 5,625 of RSAS01000106.1, forward strand.
GACAGTCACGCGCAAACTGGCTACGCCTCTTAGTGTTGCAGAGGCATACATACGCATCGAAAACCTTCTCTTATCATGGCCGATACTCGAAATGTCAGGTCTTGTCATTCTGGAAGCAGTTCGCGGTGTGCGTGATCACCAACTGAGCTATTGGGATGCCCAAATTTGGGCTACTGCTCGTGTCGCTATCAAGTACCTGTGATTTTGAGCGAGGACTTTGCTACAGGAGCCATCCTTGAGGGTGTTCGCTTCGTGAATCCTTTGACACCAGGCTTTGTTCTGGAAGATTGGCTTTAGCAAACTACCCCATTCCGCCTAGTGCAATGAACAGCAGCACCCCCAAACAAAGATAGCTGCCATAGGCGATGTAGGTCGGCGTCGGGCGGCCCGTGCGCCGCACAATCAGGATGCCCGCTGAGACCGCGCCCGCCATGGCCATACCGTAAAAAAGAGCGGCACCGAGGTTGAACAAGCCCACCACCGCGCCAATAAAGATGGCGAGATAGACATCGCCCATACCGAAGGGGACGCTGGTCGCAGGAAAGAGGAAGTTGGCCAGCAGGTAGAAGAGCATAAAGATAAAGCCGCCCAGCAGCGCACCGAGCAGCACATTGCGCCAATCCATGCCCACCAACGGCCCCCACAGCAGGGTTATGGCGGTTGCCCCCAGGATCACAAAGGTGTAGATGTAGCGATGAATCCAGTCAATCGCGCCGGTGAGCAGCAGCACCGCGCAGACAAATGTAAGATAGAACAAGATCGGCCCTACGCCATAGAGTTGGTAGAGGCGCACGAGCATTAGGCCGCTCAAAAGATCCACGAGCGGATGCATCCAGTGCAACGAACGCCCATCGCTGGCCCGCCCCCGCTGGAGCAACCAACCCACCACGGGCAGCAGTTGCCACCAACGCAGCGTCTCACCCGTGCGTGTGCAACGCGGCCATCCCAGCAACGCTCGCTCACGCGGCAGGCGCACAATGAGCATGTTGAGCAGGCTGCCGAGAGCTAAGCCCGCGATAAAGGTGATGATGGTAAACATAAATCTCATGCTGTCGCTACTGCGGAGGGGTTTGGGGCAGCTACGCATGTGTATTACGTTTAGGGCTGCGGGAGAAGCTTCGCCTCCCTCGAACCTCCGCCGCAAGCCTTACGCTAACGTCATCCGGTGCCGCCGCAACGCGATACTCTGCAACAGCCCAATTGCCGCCAGTACGGTAATCATAAAGCTACCACCCGCCGAAATTAAGGGCAGTGGGAGCCCGGTGACCGGCAGCAGGCTCAGGTTCATGCCAATGTTGATCACCATATGACAGAAGAGCATAGCAAAGATGCCAAGTGCGATCAGTCGCCCGAAGCTGTCACGCGCCTGATCGGCAATACTCAAGGCTTGCCAGAGCAGCAGCGCTTGGAAGATAATCAGCACTATTCCGCCCACAAAGCCCATCTCTTCGCCAATTACCGCAAAGATGAAATCGGTATGTTGCACCGGCACATAGTTGCCCTGGCTGAAGAGCCCGTGGGTCAACCCGGCCCCAAACACTCCCCCCTGGCCAATCGCATTGAGCGCCTGCACGACATTGTAGCTATCATTAAAATCGGCCTGAGCCGGATCAGCCAACAGATAGTAGAAAGTCAGCAAACGCTGCTTTTGGTAATTATCAAGCAGCATATCGGATGTCCAGCCAACATAGCACACTGGGGCAGTAACTAGGGCCAGCGCCAGCAATTGGCTCAGGCGCATCCCCGCGCTCCATGCCATCACCGCCCAGATGCCCACCATCACCAGGGCGCTTCCCAGGTCGGGTTGGAGCAACACGAACAACGTGGGTAGGGCCATCAGCAGCAGGCCTCCCAACTGCACCGACCAGCGGTTCGCTTGCCCCTCAAAGTGGTGCCAGTAGGCCGCGAGGGCGATAATCACGCCGAGTTTAGCCAACTCGATCGGCTGAAAGGTGCGTGTCCCTATCTCGATCCAACTGCGTGCGCCCTCACCCACCTGCCCAACCACCAGAACCAGCATCAGCAAAAAGAGCGCCGTCAAGTAGATCGGGCGCGCCAAACTAGAGAGCAACTGGTAGTTGAAGAGGGTCATTACCATCATCGCGCCCAAGCCGACCACAATATAGACGAGATGCCAAGGGTAGATACGGCTCAGCGGTACCCCTGTACGTGCCACTGCATTCAGTGTAGCACTATAGATCGCCAAGGCGCTGAAGACGAGCAGCACCACGACGCAGACCAAGAGCGGCCAGTTGTAGTCACGCCAAATTCGGTTTTGCATGCGTGTGGGTTTAGGTTAGCTTGGGGCCGCAGGCCCCATACGCATGAACGTAAGGGGCCTGCGGCCCCTAAAACCCCGCCGGCAGGGGAATTCTTTGGGGGCCATGCCCCCAACCCCTCACCGGCAGAGGGATTCTTCGGGGGCCATGCCCCCAACCCCCCGTCGGCAGGGGGATTCTTTGGGGGCCATGCCCCCAACCCCCCACCGGCGGAGAAATTCTTCGGGGGCCATGCCCCCAACCCCTCACCGGCAGAGGGATTCTTCGGGGGCCATGCCCCCAACCCCCCGTCGGCAGGGGGATTCTTTGGGGGCCATGCCCCCAACCCCCCACCGGCGGAGAAATTCTTCGGGGGCCAAGCCCCCGCCCCCCCCGGCAGGGGGATTCTTTGGGGGCCATGCCCCCAACCCCCCACCGGCAGGGGGATTCTTCGGGGGCCATGCCCCCAAACCCCTGTGGGGCATCTCCGCGTCTCCGCGTCTTCACGTCGCCCTACTCATAAATCCACGGATCACTTACTCGCGCCCAGTCGGTCAAGAGTTCGTTGGGTTGAAAGAAGATGGCGGTTTCGCGTTCGCCGCTCTCGGGCGAGTCGGAGGCGTGAATAAGGTTGCGCCCAATTTCGACGCCAAAGTCGCCGCGAATGGTGCCTGGGGCGGCCTTGGCCGGATTGGTGGCCCCGACCATATTGCGTACCATCTCGACTGTGCCCGTTTTCCCGGCCACGACGGCAACTAAGACCGGCGCGGAGGTGATGTAGTCCACGAGGCTAGCAAAGAAACCCTTTCCCTCATGTTCGGCGTAGTGGCGACGGGCCAGCCCTTCGTCCACCTGCATTAACTTGAGGCCTTGCAACTTGAGGCCACGCTGTTCGATCCGCGTCAGGATGGGGCCAATCAGCCCACGCTGCACCGCGTCGGGCTTAAGGATGATCAGTGCGCGTTCCATTCGCTCCTCTTGGTGAAGGGGTGTGCAGATGAGCTAGGCTCATCTGCACACCCCTTCGCTACGTGTAACATTGCCATGTTGGGCAGTATACCACTTTGTTGCGTGGTGGCGGCTTCACCGCCACCACGCAACAAAAAAGCTTTTCGGGGGCCAAGCCCCCGAACCCCCACCGGGGGCCAAGCCCCCGAACCCCCATCGGGGACGGTAGTGCTATCCCCTATCCCCTATCCCCTATCTCCTATCCCCTATCCCCTAGATCGGCACCGCCTCGCTGATGCGCTTCGCGGCCCGGCGCATCTCCATCTTGACGAGGCCCAAGTTGACGGTACGCTGGGTGATGACCACGAGAATCAACTCTTTGGCCTCCAACAGCAAAATCGAGCCATCCTTGGCATCAATAATCGAGTCGATCAAGGTGCCGACGCCAATGCGTTTGGTCGCCTTGTCAATCTCGCCGAAGACTGCAGCCGACATAGCCCCGAGGATTTCGGCATCCTCCTCTTCGAGTAGTGTACTGGCCACGACAAGCCCGTCTTTACCTACGAGGAGGCTGCCAATAACCCCCTCAACGCGAATCAGGTCTTCGACGATCCGACGCATATGCTAACCTCTCATTAGGACTAGAGTGGCCTGCTGTACCCATGGCGCGGGCCTGGGCCCGACCACGGCGCGGTTATTGCCCAAAGGTGGAATTGTAGGCGTTCATCGCCTCATCAAGGCGTCCCAGTTTGGAGTAGACATCGCCAAGAAGATGGAAGAGTGCCTTGCGCATGCTGGTTTCCGTCGTCTTGCTGGTGAGCCCTTCGAGCGTAGCCACGACTTGCTCCAAGCCTTGGCCCGAGCGAATCAGGCGCTTGAAGGCCAGATTCATAATCTCGATCCGTCCGGTGCGGGCGCAGAGGTTGCCAAGCGCGAGGGCCAAGCCGTAGTTATCAGGCTCGGCATCCAGTTGCTTCAAGTAATCGTCGAGTTGACCATCGCCGGTGGGCACGAAGTTCATAAACTCCTGCACCGAACTGGTAGTCGCCGTGCCGCCGCTGCTCCCCTGCCGCTCGCGTCGCTCTTGACGATCTCGTCGTGGCGGACGACCCTCGGGGCGCTCGCGCCGACTCGTGGTTTCGCGGCGCGCAAAGCGCTCATCGTCGCGGCTCAAGCCGCGGTTGCGAGCAGCCTCGCTCGGTGCCTCGCGCGACGGAGGGCGCGCTGCTTGGCGTTCGGCCAAGGGTGGCAGAACGACCCGCGCCGGGCCGGTAGGCTCAGGCGCAATATCCGGCAAGTGCCAGATGTCGTCGAGATTATCGAGTGGCTCGGGCGTAAAGTTCGCATCAGCAGGATCAACCGCTGGCGGCGGCTCTTCGATCCTGGGCGCGGTGCGCTTGGCGACCTTCTCCACCGGCGGTACGGCAGCGTCCATGCCGAAGTCGAACATATCATCGCCACCAAAGGCCTCCGCTACCGGTTTGGCCGTCGGTTTGGCCTGTGCCTCCTCTTCGGCCTGTGCCTCAGCCCGTGCTGCCTGCTCAAGCATGGCGATGTCTGCGGGCGAGAGGCCCAAATCGGTGAGCGAGAAGGGCGTCATGGGCGGCTTGCCTCCACCCTTGGGCGCATCGGGCGGAGCGGCTTGAGCCTGTTCAAGCAGGGCGATCTCTTCGGGCGAGAGGCCCAGATCGGCTAGCGAGAAGGGCGCAAGGATCGGCTCGTCGTCCTGGGTCGCAGGCGGCGGCGGCTCGGCGGCCTTTGGCGCAGGCGGCGGCTCGGCGGCCTTTGGCGCAGGCGGCTCGTCCGTTGGCGCGGCTTGGGCCTGTTCAAGCAGGGCGATCTCTTCGGGCGAGAGGCCCAGATCGGCCAGCGAGAAGGGCGTCAACTCCGGCTCTTCGTTGGCAACCGGGGCAGGCTTGGCGGGCGCAGGCGGCGGCTCGACGACTTGCGGTGCAGGCGGCGGCTCGACGGCCTGTGGCGCAAGTGGCTCGGCGGGTGCGGCTTGGGCCTGTTCGAGCAGGGCAATCTCTTCGGGCGAGAGGCCCAGATCGGCCAGCGAGAAGGGCGTCAACTCTGGCTCTTCGTCGGCAACCGGGGCAGGCTTGGCGGGCGCAGGTGGTGGCTCGGCAACCGTGGGTGCAGGTGGCGGCTCCGTCTGGGCAAACTGCTGTTCAAAACTCTCCGGGGGCGGGGCGAACTCGGCCTCTAGGCCCAAGGTAGCAATCTCTTCGGGCGAAAGGCCCAGATCAGCAAACGAGAAGGGCTCGAGTTCGGGTTCGGCGTCGCTCTCTGGCAATGCAGGCGTTGGCGCCTCGGCTACCAGTTCCTCCGCTGCCGCATACCCCCCATCTTCAGCATACTCATCCTCTTCCCCATCACCCTCAAGGTCAATCACCTCGTCGCCGTCGCGGATCTCGATCCCGGCGTTGTGCAAGGCCCAACCCAGTTCCTCAATGCGATCCGCTTCAGCCTCGGGATCAGAGACGACGCTGATGATGTCGGTCAGATCCACAAAGCCCTGCTGGCGCCCCAAGTTGATGAGGCGTTCAAGCACGGCAGTGGGATCATCCGTGACCGAGAGTGACGCACCACCGCTGCCATCGCCAACCAGCGTCTCAAAATCACCCAGATCGAGGCCATCCAACTCCTCAGCGGTCACACTCAGTTCGCGTGTCGATCCACCGAGGTTACCTAGCCCATCATCAAGGCCGAGATCATCAAGCGAGAAGGGTTCCACGTCACCAACAGCATCGTCAAAGTTGCCGTCAAAATCGGCTGGCGTGTCAATAGGCAGATCGAAATCATCAAGCGAAAAGGGTTCAACATCGCCAGTGTACTCAGGTCCAGCCCCCGTTGGCACCGACGACGCAGCAGGCTCATCTTCGCCGAGTAGATCAAACGTGAAGGATTCTGCATCCAAGCGTTGGGTCGGCGTCGAGGCTGGCTCATCGGGGGTAAAGGGCGTCAGTTCCGGCTCTTCACCCTTCGACCAACCGGGCACAATCGTCTCTCCCGTAACTGGGAAGGGGAGATCGCCCAGATTGGCCGCTTCCAGCATCGCCATCTCTTCGGGCGAGAGGCCCAGTTCAGCCAGCGAGAAGGGTTCTAAGCCCGGTTCAGTGGGCGCTTCCGGCTGGGCATGGGGGGGGGTAGCCGATGCGGGCGCTTCCGGCGGCTTCGCTTGCTCGATCAGGGCGATCTCTTCGGGCGAAAGCCCCAGTTCATCCAGCGCGAAGGGTTCCAGTTCCGGCTCGCTTGCGGCAGGTGCTGGCGTTGTCGGGGACGTAGGCGGAGCAGGTAGCGTTGGCGGCTTTGCCTGTTCGAGTAGGGCAATCTCTTCGGGAGAGAGGTCTAAGTCGGTGAGCGAAAAAGGTGCCAACTCCGACTCGCTCGGCGCAGCAGCGGCAGGCGGTGCAGACTCTTCGACCATATCAAGGCCAAAGTCATCAAGCGTGAAGGGCTCCGGTGCCGCCGCGCTAGGCTCATTCGTTCCACCCTGCGCCTGCTCAAGGAGAGCAATCTCTTCGGGCGAGAGGCCCAGATCGGCCAGCGAGAAGGGGGTCAACTCCGGCTCGCTCGGCGCGGCGGGCGTTTCGGCGACAGCGTCGAGGCCAAAGTCGCCCAGTGAGAAGGGTTCC
>RSAS01000106.1:12568-12660 GCA_003934145.1 Candidatus Viridilinea halotolerans
GGCGGGCGTTTCGGCGACAGCGTCGAGGCCAAAGTCGCCCAGTGAGAAGGGTTCCGGCTCGCTCGGCGTTGGCGCAGGCGTATTCGCTTCGC
>RSAS01000106.1:12760-25337 GCA_003934145.1 Candidatus Viridilinea halotolerans
CTTGCGTCGCTTCGAGCAGGGCGATCTCTTCGGGCGAGAGGCCCAGATCGCCCAGTGAGAAGGGCTCCAATTCCGGTTCGCTCGGCGTGGTGGGCGTTTCGGCGACAGCGTCGAGGCTAAAGTCGGCGAGTGGGAAGGGTTCCGGCTCGCTCGGCGTCGGCGCAGGCGTACTCGCTTCGCCTTGCGTCGCTTCGAGCAGGGCGATCTCTTCGGGCGAGAGGCCCAGATCGCCCAGCGAGAAGGGCTCCAATTCCGGTTCGCTCGGCGTGGTGGGTGCTTCGGCGACATCATCAAGGCCAAAGTCAGCGAGCGAGAAGGGCTCCGGCTCGTTGATCGCAGCAGACTCTTCGGTGACATCCATGCCAAAGTCGGCGAGCGAGAAGGGTTCTGGCTCGTTGGGCGTGGCCGCAGGCATATCCGCGCCACCCTGTGTCGTTTCGAGCAGGGCGATCTCTTCGGGCGAGAGGCCCAGATCGCTTAGCGAGAAGGGCTGCAACTCCGGCTCGCCGGGCGTCGCCGCCGGGACAGAATCATCAGCCGCATCCAGGCCAAAGTCGTCGAACGAGAAGGGTTCCGGATCGCTCGGTGTGGCCGCCGCTGGCGCAGCAGGCTCTTCGGTGAGATCCAGGCCAAGATCATCAAGCGAGAAGGGCTCCGGATCGCTGGGCGACGGTGTCGTGGCGGTTGCTTCAGCCTGCTCAAACGTCAACTCAAAATCATCAAGCGAGAAGGGTTCCGGTTCGCTCGCTGTGGGCGCAAGCGGAGTGACAGGCTGATCAAGACTGGCGATCTCTTCAGGTGAAACCCCCAAGTCATCAAGCGTAAACGGTGCCAAAGCAGATTCAGCGAACGTACCCTCCGCCTCGGTTGGCGGTTCAAAGGCTTCGGCAGCGAAACCAAGCTCCTCCAGCGAGAAGGGCGTCACATCATCAGCCGCCGGTTGTGCTGGCGGTGTTTCATCAACGACACGTGTGCCATCCTCACGCGGCAAGCGAAAGGTGCCCTTAAGCCGTTCCGGTTCGTGCGGATCAACATCACGCAACGGAACATCATCGTGATGATCCGAGAAATAGTTAGACATATCGGCATCATCATCGGCGACCGGCATGAGCGGCTGCGGCGCCTCGGGGGGGCGCTCAGCGGCACGCTGGCGCAAGCGCCCAAAGATGCTGGCTTTCTGCGCGGTATCGCCTTCATCGGAGCGCAAGAATCCGGTGCTAGGCTTGGCGCTCGGTTGCTGCCAGCTATAGCCACCCGTAGCACCAGGATCTTCACCCTCATGCTGGTTTGACTCGGGTGGGAGCGACATTGGCGGCGCTTCATCAAGCGAGAAGGGCTGTAGCGAAGGAGGCAACATCCCATAGTCATCGTCCGACTCGCGGCTATTCAGATCGAGATCATCCAACGAGAAGGGCTGGAGATCGCCCAAATCGGCGGCAAGCTCATCCTGCGCTGCCTGCTCTTCGTCCTGGGCCGTCCACGCAAAGGGTGTCGTCGGTTTGGGCGGTGGTGCCGCCTCCGGTTCCTCGTCACCAATCCCCAGATCGTCCAGCGAGAAGGGCTGCAAATTGCCCTCGCCATCGGCTGTCCCGGAATTAATCATTGCCATCTCTTCGGGGGAGAGGCCAAGATCGCTGAGCGAGAAGGGTTCGAGCGTCGGCTCGCCATCGGCAGTGGCAGGCGGCGTTGCGGCTTGACCCAACTGCGCCATCTCTTCAGGGGAGAGGCCAAGGTCACTGAGCGAGAAGGGTTCGAGGGCGGGTTCGTCGTCGGCAGCCGCAGGCGGCAGCTCGGCTTGGCCCAACTGCGCCATCTCTTCGGGGGAGAGGCCAAGATCGCCGAGCGAGAAGGGTTCGAGCGTCGGCTCGCCATCGGCAGTGGCAGGCGGCGTTGCGGCTTGACCCAACTGCGCCATCTCTTCAGGGGAGAGGCCAAGGTCGCCGAGCGAGAAGGGTTCAAGGACGGGTTCGTCGTCGGCAGCCGCAGGCGGCGTTACGGCTTGGCCCAACTGCGCCATCTCTTCAGGGGAGAGGCCAAGGTCGCTGAGCGAGAAGGGTTCAGGTTGCGGTTCGGCGGACACCTGGGGCTGCGTTGGCTCTGGCGGCGCGAAGCCCAAATCATCCAGGGAGAAGGGATCATCCGCTGGCTTGGATGTAGGTTTGGGTTCAGGCGCAATCTCATCAAGGCTAAAGGGCATTACCCCGCTGCTGGAGTCGAGGTCGCCACCGAGGTCGGGGGGCAATGGTGGCGTATTCGCGAGCAAGCTCGCCAGGAAATCATCAGCCGGGTCAGGTTCAGTGGGGCTCTGCTTGGGTGCTGGAGTAGGTGGCACAAAATCATCGGAGAGAAAATCATCAAAAGCAGAGGCAGCGGGCGCAACTGCAGCAAGCACAGGCTGCTGCTTGGCACGCTGCTGCTCTTCGGCACGCACACGCTCAGCGCGCCAAGCGACTTCGTCCCAGGTTGCCAGGGCCAAATCGGGTTCGGCGGTCTGGGGGAGAGTATCAAAGAGCGAGCGCGCCACCTGCTGGTAAGGGTCAAGTTGCTGAGCACGCCGCCAGAAGCGTTCGCCGCGCTCATCGTGCTGGGCGAGGCGAATGTAACCCAGGATGAGATTCGCCTTCAGCACATCATCGTGCTGGGCCAACATCGCTTCACACGTCTCTGCGGCGGGATCGAGTTGGCCATCGCGCCAGAGGGCTTCAGCGAGGCCAACGCGGGCATCAAAGCGATCGGGAAGTTCCTCAATGACTCCACGGAACTCTTGGATCGCTTGGGGCAGCATATGGCCCTTGGCATAGAGGCGCGCCAAACCGGGGCGACTCAGGCGCAGGGTAGCGCCCTCAGCGCCCCACATATCGGTATAGAGGCGCAGCAATTGGCCGCGCAATTCCGGCATATCGGGGCGAACCTCAAGTGCCTGTTCAAACTCCGCCACCGCCTGATCAACCCGGCCCTGGCGTTCAAAGGTAATACCGAGCCCAACGTGTGCCGGGATATTCTCGGGATCGGCACGGAGTACCCGAGCAAACGCATGCTCGGCTTGGTCAAATTGACGCCCGGCGAGATAGGCTTCACCCAAGATGCGGTGGGCCTCAAGATTCTCGGGGAAGTGGGCGAGAATGTGCTGCGCCACGGCGATCGCCTGTTCAACCTGGTTCGACTCCAAGTAGTTACGGGCCTGATCGTACGCAGCCTGCAGGCTCATCATAGCCATGCTAACGCCTCCTGCTGTCCCTTGCAGTGCGGTGGTGAAGAAAGAACGTGGACGGTGGCTCGTAGCGAGCGTATCACCGGCCATGGTACGCTACAGAACGAATATGAGTATAGGCTGATCATAATACCGATGTCAAGGCGAAAAAATGATTTTTCTGCATAGCGCGGCGAAGATGGGGAAACCTCAAGCCTACCATGTTAGTATAGCGCATTAGCGCAACCATCTCGTTACCCTAGAATTTGACATAACGTTTTACTGGTGCCAACCATTAATGTTTTGGAACCTCCAGGGTGGTGGGAGGGGTTTCCGGGGAGGGCTTTGCCTCTCCAGTGCCGCAGACGGTAAAGTGGCTACGAACCATCCTCAACGTTTCAAGAATCAAAAAGCGCGGCACCCATTCACAGGTGTGCCGCGCTTGGGCATCTGGTCGGGGCGAGAGGATTTGAACCTCCGACCTCCTGAACCCCATTCAGGTGCGCTACCGGTCTGCGCTACGCCCCGGACAACGTTGCTCATTATAGCGCGTTGTAGTCACTACGTCAAATGTAGAATGGGTGGATGGGTGGGCAAGTGCGGGGGAGGCGAAGGGTTGGGTGGTAAAACCTGCGGGGCTACGTTCCATGCGCAAGAACATAAGCCTCTGGCGGGGTTCAGGGATTGACCAAAATGTGTAGGTAGGGGGTGCGGGGGAACTTGGTTCCCCCGCATTTCCCCGGGCCTTAGGGCGATAGCCCGGATCCGAACCCCTACTACGCCCCTGCCAGCATCGCTTCCACATCCTCCTCCGCCGTGCCGATACCCTTGATGGCAAAGTTCTCGATCAGAAAGTTGGCGACGTTGGGCGTGAGGAAGGCGGGAAGCGTCGGGCCGAGGCGGATGCCTTTGACGCCCAAGTGCAGCAACGCGAGCAGTACCAGCACCGCCTTCTGCTCATACCAAGCGATGTCGTAGGAGATGGGCAGATCGTTGATGTTCTCCGCGCCGACCGCACTCGCGAGCGCTTGGGCGATGGCCACCAGCGAGTAGGAGTCGTTGCACTGCCCGGCATCCAGCACGCGGGGGAAACCGCCGATGCTGCCCAGATCGAGCTTGTTGTAGCGATACTTCGCGCAACCCGCCGTGAGAATAATCGTATCCTGCGGGAGCGCTTTGGCTACGTCGGTGTAGTACTCGCGCTCCTTGTGACGCCCGTCGCAGCCCGCCATCACCACGAAACGGCGAATAGCCCCCGTCTGTACGGCTTCGAGTACCGCTTCGGCATTATCCAATACCGCCTTGCGGGCGAAGCCCACCTGGATGCTGCCCGTCTCCAGTTCGAGCGGCGGCGGGCAGGTGAGTGCCAATTTGATCAGCGGGCTAAAGTCCTTCTGGCCGCCCGACGCACGCTCGTCAATGTGGGGCACATCCTCATAGCCCACCATGCCCGTGGTGAAGATGCGCTCCTTGTAGCTCTCGCGTGGCGTCTGGATGCAGTTGGTGGTCACCAGCAGCGGCCCATTGAAGGCGGCAAAATCGCGCTGCTGCTCCCACCAGGCGCCGCCGTAGTTGCCCGCGAGGTGCGGGAAGGACTTGAGTACCGGGTAGGCGTGGGCGGGCAGCATTTCGCCGTGGGTGTAGACCAGGATGCCCGTGCCTTGGGTCTGGCAGAGCAGATCGTAGAGATCGAGCAGATCGTGGCCGCTAATCAAGATGCCCGGCGCATTGGGACGAACGCCCAAACTGACCTGAGTGGGTTCGGGGTGGCCAAAGCGCTCGGTGTTGGCCGCATCGAGCAACGCCATCGCCGTGACGCCCAACGCGCCGCAGCGCATGGCAATGCCAAGAAGATCTTCGAGCGTCAAGTTGTCGTCCAAGGTCGCCGCGAGCGCTTGGTGCAAGAAGGCGTAGATTTCGGGATCGTGCTTGCCCAGCATGGCCGCGTGGTCGCAGTAGGCGGCCAACCCCTTCACGCCGTAGGTGATCAATTCGCGCAGCGCTTGCAGATCTTCATTGGGATGCTTCTGCGTATGCGCACCCAAGGCGGCCCCCCAGGTTGCGTAGTCATCCAGGTTACCCTCGGCGGAGCGGGCGGCGGCGGCGGGCAGCGCACAGGTGCAGGGCGTGCCAGCGGCGTGGCGTGCGGCATGCACACGGGTGCGTAACGCTTCGCGACGGGCAAAAGCATCCTTCGTCAGAGCGTAGATGCGTTGCGCATCAAAATTGACATTAGTGAGCGTCGCAAAGAGCGCCTGGGCCATAAAGAGATCGGTTTCGGCATCCACCACGCCACTCTGCTGGCCGCGCACCGCCACCGCCGCCAAGCCCTTGAGGGCATAGAGCAGGTAATCTTGCAGATTGGCCAGCCGCTCATCCTTCCCACAGATCCCGCGAATGACACACCCGTCGTTCTTGGTCGTCTCTTGGCACTGGTAGCAGAACATTGCTTGGCACTCCGTGGCTATAAACTTCTGGAATGGGGGGGAGGGGGTTTCGGGGAGGGCGAAGCCCTCCCCTGGTAGCATACTGCTGCCAGCGGTGAAGATCGTTGCGCTAGCGCAAATGAGGATGCGCGGGAACTAGGTTCCCGCGCATCCTCGCTTCCAACTTAGGGATGGTTTCGCCTTGCGGCGATCAACTTTACAGTTCGTGGGGAGGATGCGGAGGGCGTAGCCCTCCGCACCTCCCCACTGGGATGGGGGGTTTGCGGGGGCCATGCCCCCGCACCCCATGCGCATTAACTTAAGGGGCCTGTGGCCCCTTAAACCCCGCTGGAAAGGAAAATTTTTCGGAGGCCATGCCCCTTCGACTAGGCTCAGGGCAAGCCCGAACCCCCGCCGGAAGGCCCACCAGAGGCTTAAGTTAATGCGTATGCCCCCGCACCCCCACGCGGCAGACTGTAAAGGGGCTACGAATCTTCCCTTACGGCAAATCTTCCGCAATCGCTTGTAGCCGCACGGCGTCGCAGAGCGTCACGCGTTCGCGGGCGCTGCGGATGATGCCCGCTTCTTCCCAGGCGCTGAGGGTGCGGCTGACGGTGAAGAGCGTGGTGCCGGTGAGTTCAGCGAGATCTTGGCGCGCCAAAGGCAGCCCGATGGTGATGCCGTCGCTGCTGGGTTGGCCCACTTGGGCAACAAGGCGCAAGACGGCGCGCGCCAAGCGGCGTTCGACACGCTCGGTGGCTAGTTCGCGGTAGCGCTCTTGCAGCTCCACAAAACGCGCCGAGACCATGCGCAGCGCACGAAGGGCAAGGATCGGTTCCGCCTCAAGCAGCGCACGCAAGGCCGCCTGATCCCACGCCAAGGCGACACTATCTTGGGTGGCTTGCAGATCGAGGGGATAGCGCGAGCCGTCAATCGCGGCGATGATGCCGATTTCGTGGACGGGGCGCAAGAGGCCCATAATGATCTGGCGGCCTTCGGGCGTGATCTGGCTGAGGCGAGCATTGCCCTCGATCAGAACATAGAAGTGGCTGGCGTGATCGCCCTGCTGGAAGAAGAATTCGCCACCCAAAATGCGCCGTGAGTGCGCTGAGGCTGCCGCTGTCTGCAGAATGGCTTCGGGCATACCTGCGAAGTAGGCGCACTGGCGCAGCAGTTGGTGATCCACGCTGCTCATGCTTCAATACCTGTAAATAAGGACGAGCATAGACCTCACAGGTCTTTGATGGTGGTGTCCCAATGCGGCAGAGCAGACCTGTGAGGTCTTATTTGAAACGTATTGGCTCATGCTCACCAAAGGCCAAACCAGCGGCGAATATGTTCGGGCGGGGGCAAATCGAGCGCCGCATCGGCCAAAATCGCCGCCGGTGTGTGTAGCACCAGCGCATCAGCCACCTCCGCGCCAACCAGTTCACACGCCACAGCATGGGCCTCGGCCAGATCGGGCATACGGCGCAAGTGGGGGCCGTGGCTATCGGTGGCCAAAATGTGGGCCATGCCGTGCTGCAACATCTGTTTGGTGACACGCTGCATATGACTGCCCTGCCGCCCAATCAGTGCCCCGCTGGTGAGTTGCATCAGGGCACCGCGCTCAATGAGTGGAATGAGCGCATTGGGATCTTGGCGCACAAAGCGATAGCGTTCGGGATGGGCCACCACGACACGGTAGTTAGCTAATTGAAAGCCAAAGATCAACTCAGCCGCCGCCTCAGCCCTAACCTCCAGTGGAAATTCCAGCAGCAGCGCCCTACTCGTGCCATAGGTCAGCAGACGTCCCGCCTGTAGCGCCGCCAGCGCCCCGGCTTCGCCATAGATCTCCGTGCCCGCCACCAGGGTCAACGGGATCGCCTCAGCCTCTAGCGCCGTCTGCAGCACCGCGAAGCGCTCACGGATCAGTGCAACACTGTAGCGCGAATTGGGCGGCGGCACCCCGCGCCCGTGAGGCGTCGTGGCCACCGTCGTAATCCCATTGGCTACCGCAGCCCGCGCCATCACCAGCGCATCTGAAAGGCTCTCGGCACCGTCGTCAAACTCGTGAAGAATGTGGGTGTGAAGGTCGATCATGGTTTCGTGTTGGTGGTGCGCCGGTTGGCCCTCACCCTCTGCCCCCTCGCCCGCAAGCGGGCTCATGGGCGGACAGAACATTGAATCTAAGGGCCACGAACAGGTGATGGGGAAGCCACGGATGGCCCTCACCCCCTGCCCCCTCTCCCACGTTGTGGGAGAGGGGAGAAGGCATCGAGATTCTTAGCGTTGCAATGCGGTTCTTACGGGCAACGCACACGTTTTCTGTCCGCCCATGAACGTTCGCGGGAGAGGGGGAGCTACGTTGCAATGCAGTGCCATTCTTATTGAATCCTGAACCCTGAACCCTGAACCCTGAACCCTAATAGGCGTAACCGCGTTCCAACTTAGCCCCATTCAGCACTACGCCAACAATGTTGGCCTTGACCTTTTCGAGCAGTTGGCGCGCTTCGCGGGCGCGGTCGCGGCGGGTGTGGCCCGCGTGGAGGACAAGCAGTACGCCGTCTACGCGGGGGGCGAGAGCGGCAGCGTCGGTGACGGCGACGACCGGCGGGGTATCAAAGAGCAGCATATCAACGTTGGCGCTGAGGCGCTCGATCAGCGCCGCCATGCGCCGTGAGCCGAGTAGATCGGCGGGACGCGGGGGCAGGGGGCCGCTGGTCAAGACGCTCAAGCCGGGGACTGCTGTCGCCTGTAGCGGCGGCAGTTCGTCGCCTTGCGCCAGAATCGCATTGGTCAAGCCCTGCTCATTGGACAAACCAAAGAGCGTATGCAGGCTAGGACGGCGCAGATCGCAATCCACCAACAAAACCCGCTGCTCGGCCTGGGCCATCGTCACAGCTAAATTCGCCAGCGTAGTACTCTTGCCCTCATTGGGCGCGGTGCTGGTCACGAGCAGTGTGCGCAGCGGACGATCGAGGCTAGAGAAGAGGATATTGGTACGCAGCGTGCGATAGGCCTCAGCCGCAGCCGAGCCGGGGTCACGCAGAGTGACAAGCGTCGTTTCAGTGGTCATGGTTCTCTTTTGCTACTCCACCGACGGAATCGCCCCAAGCGTCGTCAGGCCGACAAAACGTTCCACATCGGCACTACTCTTGAGCGTATCATCAAGGTACTCGAGTAGATAGGCCAGTAGAATGCCCAGCACAAGGCCCAGGATGGCCCCCGCAATGACATTGATGCGCGTATTGGGCTGAATGCTGAGCAGGCGGGCGTGCTGGATGCGTTCCACATTGATGCGCGCCGTCCCTTCAAGGCTGGCGTTGATGCGGTTGACCTCGGCCACAATGCGGGCGCCAACGGCATCGGCCATGGCCATGGATTGATCGAGGCTGGGCGCATCCACTTCGATAATGATCTTCTGCTCATCGGGGCGAGGCTGAATATTGACATCACGCATCCAGCGTTCGCCTGGAATATCAAGGCCGATACTCTGGCTGACGTGGTCGAGCACGCTCGGCTGCATCACCATTTCGCGGTAGCTATTCATCGAATTGCGCAGCACAATATTGAGTCCATTGTCGGCCTGATTAGCCAGCGCCAAGTAGACCGCTTGGGAACGGTAGGTGCTAGGTGTAAGCTTGCTCACCGCAAACGCGCCACCGCAAGCGGCGATCACGGTGAGGAGTACCACCCACCAGCGTTTGCGCAGCACCAAGAGGTAATCACTCAGTTGCATAGGGTTTATTCTTTCGGTATCACCGCAAGCACGCGTGCGCCGCTCCACTCTTCGGCCTGCTGCACACTGTAGAGGCGATCATCAAGGTAGTGGACGAGGAAAGCGAAACCCACCGCCACCGCTAGCGCGAGCAACATACGGATGGCCACGTCACGGATGAGGGCGCGCGTGCCACCAAGCACCTGCGTGATGGCGGGCGGATCGAGCAGGGCGACTTGGATGCCACCAGGTTGCGTTTGGCCCCAGTAGCGCAACCCCCCCTGATCGAGCGCCGCGACTGCGGCTTGGGCGAGCGCCTGCGCCGCTTCTGGCGTGCCTGCGCGGGCGCGCAGCGTCACCGCCCGATGGTGTACTTCGGGGCGCAAACCGGCCTGAATTGCCGTAAGCGTCAGCGGTTGTCCGGCTGCTTCAAGCAGCGCCGCCACATCAGCCGCAAAGGTCGCACTGGTGAACAATGCCGGCAGATCATCCAGAATATAGCTACTGGCTGCCCACGATGCCCCTGCAGCCATTTCGGGCAACGCGACATCGGCGTAGGTCGCCTCGCGCGCCTGGGTTACTAGCATACGTGTAGTGACTTCATACTGCGCTGGCGCTCCCCATCCTGCCGCAAGGCTAACCCCGCCCGTCAGTAGGGGCAAGAGAAGGATGAAGGGCCAGAAGCGGAGCATGATGGCGATGTATAGGCGCAATTGAATAGGCATACAAATTCGTGATGGGTGAGGTTTTCGGGAAGGGCGAAGCCCTGCCCGATCCTCTCCCCTTCAAGATACTGCTGGTTTATTCCCCTGGGAGCGCGGGCGGGACGCCCGCGCTCCCAGGCCCGTGCATGCATAAACCAGCAGTATCCTTTAAGCTTACGCGCTTCCCTTCACCGCACTCGCTCAAGGCGTCGTTCTTGCCGCAATTCAAGCAACTCGCTGATAAAATGGCGCATGCGCGCCAGAAAGATGTCGCGCCCAAAACTCTCGGCGTGACGCCGGATGAGTAGGGGGTCGTAGCGATCGTTTTGGCTGGCCAGCAGTGCTTGGGCGAGCGATGACGCGTCTGGTTCGTAAAAAAAGCGCCCAGTGACCCCTTCGCGAATGGTTTCGAGGGCACCGCCGGCACCATAGGCGATAACAGGCCGCCCGGCGGCCATCGCCTCCAAGGGCGTAATGCCAAAATCCTCCTCCCCGGGGAAGATATAGGCGCGGCAGCGAGCGAAAAGGTTGTGGCGGGTCGCCTCATCAACCCAGCCCAAGAACTCGACGTTTGAGCCGGCGAGGCGTTCGAGGCGAGAGCGGTCGCGGCCATCGCCAAAAATCTTTAGAGGCAGGCCGAGTTGGGTGCAGGCGGCAACGATCAACTCGATGCGCTTGTAGGGAATCAGCCGCCCCCCAGCCAGGTAAAAGGTGCCCTGGGGATGAGGGTTATAGGGAGGCAGATCGACCGGCGGCGGAATCACTTCTGCATTACGCCCGTAGTAACGCGCAATGCGCCCGGCAACCTCGTACGAATTGGCCACAAAGCCATCCACGCGATGGTTACTCGAAACGTCCCAGAGTCTAACATAGTTCAGGGCGAAGGGCAATAGTAACGCCTGTAGACCCTTAATGCCTTCGCGTTCAATGTAGTCGCTGGTACGCCACGCGAAGCGCATGGGGGTATGGCAGTAGCAGATGTGGATGGCATCGGTGGCGGGAATGATGCCTTTGGCGAAGGCGCTGCTACTCGACAGAATCAGATCATAGCTACTGAGATTAAAACTCTCAAAAGCTGTCGGATAGAGGAGCAGGTAGCGCCGAAATTGCCGCCGCCAACCGGGAATCCGCTGGATAAACGAGGTGCGAATATCCCAATCGCGGTAGTACGCGGGCATCACCTCAGGATCATAGATCGAAGTAAAGACCGGCGCGGTAGGATAGAGCGCGTGCAACGCTTCCAGCACGCGCTCGGCTCCGCCATATTGATTTAGGTAATCATGAACGATCGCGACACGCATAGTCGAGACCCCGAGCCTGCATATGGGCGGACGCGGCCCACAGCCCGGCGTCTCGGACGCCGGTGGATAGCATGCTTAAGAATAACATAGGATTGGTAGGGTCGTTGCAAAGGCACCTCCGGTGGGGGCGCGGGGCTTGCCCCAAGCACAAGGTATGGTACGATACGCCAAGAGCGTCTTGTAAGGTAAGAAACTGGAGGTTCGCGTGCTCTTTCAGAACGTCGCCATCGAGGCGTTAAGCTACGAGCTTGCCCCGCACCGCATTAGCTCAGACTGGCTTGAAGACCAGATGAGCTCCGTCATGCAGCGCATGAATATGCCCAAGGGTCGTCTCGAACAACTCTCAGGCATTCGTGAGCGGCGCTTCTGGGATGCAGGGACGCGCCCCAGTGATACCGCAACCCTTGCAGCCCGTAAATTGCTGGAGCATAGCGATGTTGATCCGGCGCAAATTGGG
Organism: Candidatus Viridilinea halotolerans; assembly: GCA_003934145.1. GTDB lineage: Bacteria > Chloroflexota > Chloroflexia > Chloroflexales > Chloroflexaceae > Viridilinea > Viridilinea halotolerans. Next base: position 24,539 of record RSAS01000106.1, read on the forward strand.
ATTGTCATCAATACCTCTGTTTGTCAGGACTACTTGGAGCCCTCGACCGCATGTTTCGTCCATCGCAACCTGGGCCTCTCGCCCCATGCGATCAACTACGATGTGCGCAATGCATGTTTGGGCTTCCTCAACGGGATGTACAACGCGGCGCTGATGATCGAAAGCGGGGCCATCACCCACGCCCTGGTTGTCAATGGCGAGGGGGCGCAAGATATCGTGATGGAGACGATCACGCGCTTGCAGCGCCCTGAAACGACTGGCCAGGAGTTCCGTGACAGCTTTGCGACGCTCACCCTCGGCTCTGGTGCGGCGGCGATGCTGCTCACCCACGTCAGCATGGCCAAGCAGGGCCACCGCCTCAACGGTGTCGTCTCATTGGCCGCCACCGAACATAACAATCTCTGTTATGGCAGCCCCAGCTACATGAAGACCGATGCCACCGCCCTCTTGCATGCCGGGGTGAAGTTGGCCACCGCCACTTGGGGGCTAGCCCAAGAACGCCTGCCCAATTGGTCGGACGAGCAGATCGCGCTCTACGCCCCGCACCAAGTCAGCGCCCGCCACATGACGAGCCTCGCCGATGGGTTGGGCATCACGCACAGCAAACTCCACCTCAACTTCCAAGTGTTGGGCAATATTGGCCCGGCGGCGCTGCCCATCAGTCTTGCCCAAGCCGCCGAGTCCGGACGGCTCAAACCCGGCGACCATGTGGGACTGTTGGGGATTGGATCGGGCCTGAACTGTTCGATGATGAGTGTGACGTGGTGAGGCGGGGAGGCGAGGAGGCGAGGGGGCGGGG
>RSAS01000940.1 GCA_003934145.1 Candidatus Viridilinea halotolerans
GGCCATGCCCCCGAACCCCCACCGGACGGGGGCATCTTCGGGGGCCATGCCCCCGCTCCCCCACCGGACGGGGGCATCTTCGGGGGCCATGCCCCCGCTCCCCCACCGGACGGGGGCATCTTCGGGGGCCATGCCCCCGAACCCCCGCCGGACGGGGGCATCTTCGGGGGCATGGCCCCCGAACCCCCACGGTGCTGCGTGTAAGGCGGGAGGGCTTGGGAGGGCACGGCCCTCCCAAAACACCTCCCCTGTGTGAGGCGGGAGGGCTTGGGAGGGCACGGCCCTCCCAAAACACCTCCCCATCGGCACGTGAGCGCCAGCGAACGGGCCGGATGTACCAAGAAGGATTGGGCGTGACTGTTGAGATCTTGACTGTCTTTGCGATTCTTGGGGTGACGATTGCGCTCTTTGTGAGTGACCGCTTGCGCCTCGATGTGGTTGCGTTGTTGGCCCTGTTGGCGCTCGCCCTCACTGGTTTGGTGACCCCCGTTGAGGCGGCGGCGGGCTTTGGCGATACGACGTTGCTGCTTATTGCAGCGCTCTTTGTCGTCGGTGAAGGGCTGATGCAGACGGGGGTGGCGGCGGCGTTGGGCCGTTGGTTGGGCCGCATAGCCGGTACGAGTGAACGTCGTATTCTGGCGGCGATGTTGCTGCTTGTCGCGCCAATGTCGGCCTTTATTAGCTCGACCGGCGCGGTGGCGATTATGCTGCCGGTGGTGGTGACGCTGGCCCATCGTTCGGGCATTAGCCCTTCGCGTCTGCTCATCCCGCTGGCCTATGGTGCTTTGATCGGCGGGATGTTAACGCTGATAGGAACCCCGCCCAACCTTATTGCCAGCGAAGCTCTGGTTGGGGCCGGGCGCGAGCCGTTGGCTTTTTTCGGCGTGACGCCCTTGGGCATGCTCGCGCTCGTGGCGCTGCTGCTGGCCTTGGTGGCTGGTGGAACACGTCTGATCCCTGAACGCGTTGCGCCAATGTCGTCGGCAACGGAGGATCAAGAGGCGCTTTCGGCCCGTGACTTGCTGATTAGCTATGGCGTGCGCGGTACGCTGGCCCGTCTGCGCGTGACGCCTGCCTCGCCGCTCGTCGGTGCGTCACTGGCCGAGTGTGGTCTGCCCCAACGTTATGGTGCCCTGGTCTTCGCCTCGCATCCCTGGTCGCCCGAGCGCCAAGCGCCCGGTGCGGCGCGCCCCGCCCGCGCCGATACCCGCATTGCCGTCGGCGATCTGCTGGATGTCCAGTTGAGCAATGGCTCGTCTGAGCGTCTCGTCAATGAGTTGGCCCTAGCGCCGATTGATCTTGGTAGTAAGAGCAAGCTCGCTAGCGAACTGCTCATTCTCGAGGTGGCACTGACGCCCCGCTCGCACTACATTGGCCGTTCGATCCGCCAACTTGCTATTCGTCGCGAGTTTGGCGTGTCGGTGCTGGGCATCCAGCGCCTCGGCCAGAATCTCACCAACGATCCTATGGCGGAGCCGCTGCGTTTTGGTGATACTATGCTAGTGATCGGGGCTGCACAAGCCCTAGCGCCTTTGGTGCGCGACCAACGCTACTACAACGACTTCATTGTTGCCGCTGTACCTACAGCACTGGCGCGCCAAGATGAGCGCCTTAGCCCACGCGCACCCGTGGCGATTGTGCTCACCTTGGCCATGCTTGTCATTATGGCCGCTGGCTGGCTTAGCGCCATGGTTGCCGCATTGCTGACCGCCGTGGCGCTCGTGTTGACCGGCTGCGTGCGGCTCAATGACCTCTACCAGCGCATGAGTTGGGAGAGCCTGATTCTGATTGGGGCAATGTTGCCCATGGCGACGGCCTTGAACAAGACAGGAGGGACTGCCCTGATTGCGACTGGCTTAGTTGATGCCTTGGGCAACTATGGCCCCTTGGCGCTGCTGATCGGCATCTTCTTCCTGACGGCCATCTTTAGCCAATTCATCTCCAATACCGCCACCGCTGTCCTGATGATGCCCATTGCCCTCGCGAGTGCTGCCCAGATCAATATTGCCCCGGAGCCGCTAATCGTTACGGCGGCAATTGCCGCATCGGCAGCCTTTGCCACCCCGATTGCCTCGCCGGTCAATACGCTTGTCCTCAAGGCGGGCGGCTACCGTTTTGCCGATTATGCCCGTGTGGGCATCCCGCTGCAAGTGGTGGTCTTACTGATCTGTGTGTTCGTGGTGCCCTGGCTGTTTCCGTTTTGAGGCCACTCTTTGGGAAAATATGCGCGGGAACCGGGTTCCCGCGCATCCTTCCGCAATGACATTTAATAAGGTTAGCCCATGGAAAACCCTTCACTCCCAAGCGTTGATGTCGTGATGGCCACGCGAAACCGTGCTGATCTGGTTCCGGTGGCGGTGAACAGTTTGTTGGCTTCGACCGGAGTTGCCTTGACCATCTGGATTGTCGATCAAAGCAACAATGATGAGACGGAGCGCGTTGTGCAAGCCTTGGCCAGCCAAGATGCACGGGTACGTTACCAGCATAGCGCGACGCCAGGGCTCAGTATTTCGCAGAACATCGGCTCAAGCTTGGGTACGGCACCCTACATTCTCTACACCGATGATGATTGTCGTGCCGATCCCGGCTGGGCCGCTGCGATGGTGGATGTGCTGCGCGACGAGGCGATTTGGGCGGTCTTTGGGCGTATTCATGAAGATGAGGTAACGCCGCCAACGCAAGCAACCCCTGCCGAGGCGATCCCTGGCGTGCGCTTGGCGGTGAAAATGAGTACGACGCCGGTGCTTTATCATCGCAATCGCTTCAATTTGGGCTTTGGCCACGGGGCGAGCATGGGCCTGCGCCGCGAAGTTTGGCAGCGGGTCGGCGGCTTCGACGAAGCCTTGGGTGCGGGCGGCCCGCTGCGTTCGTGGAATGATCGTGACATCGGCTACCGCATTCTCTCGCTGGGGGGCCAGATAGCCTACGTGCCGCAGGCGCTTGTCTACCATCGCCAATGGCGCGACTGGCCCGCCGTGCAGCGCACCTTTCGCAACTATGGCATCGGTGCCGGTGCTACGGCTATGAAATATCTGCGCTACGGCGATCTTGGCGGCTTCGTGCTGCTCTTCGAGTGGCTCCTGAGCCAGGGGGTACGGCAGATCCTGGCAGGGGTGATCAAGTGGCGCAGTTGGCAAAAGACCGCGATTGGCCTCCAGCAACTCGTGATGCCCTGGTATGGCATGTGGCTCGGCTGGCGCGTGCCGCTCAGCCGTGAACACCGCGTTTACCTGGTGGGCAAGCGTTAGTTTTTGCCTTCCGGTGGGGGGATGCGAGGAAACCAAGTTCCCTCGCGCACCCTTAGCTACTACCAGCGGAGCATATGCCCATGCAGACCCAGGTTCTCACGGCGGCGACGGGCATCGCGCTGGCGGCACAGTTGTTGCGCCAGGGCCAATTGGTGGCCTTTCCCACCGAAACCGTCTATGGCTTAGGGGCCGATGCGCTCTGCGCGACGGCAGTGGCTGCCATCTTCGCGGCGAAGGGGCGGCCTGCTGAAGATCCGCTGATTGTGCATCTGGCTGAATTGGCCGACTTGCCGCAGGTGGTGGCCAGTGTGCCGCCGTTGGCCTACCAGTTGGCAGCGGCGTTCTGGCCGGGGCCGCTCACGCTGATTCTGCCACGCGGCCCTGCTGTGCCCTTGGCGGTGACTGCCGGGCGCGACACGGTGGCGGTGCGCATCCCTGACCATCCCGTGGCGCGGGCGCTGCTTGCAGCGACGGGCAGGCCGCTTGCAGCACCGAGCGCCAATCGTTTCGGCCACACCAGCCCCACCACGGCGGCGCACGTCCTTGCCGATCTTGACGGGCGCATTGCGGCGGTACTCGACGGTGGCCCCACGCCCATCGGCGTCGAGTCGAGCGTTCTCGACCTCACCACGCACCCACCGGCGCTCTTGCGCCCGGGCGGGGTGAGCCTCGAGCAACTTCAAGCCCTGATCGGCACGGTGGCGCTAGGCCCCCGCCCGACAAGCGGTGCCGGCCTCGTTGCGCCAGGGCTGATCGAGCGCCACTACGCCCCCACGAGTAGCCTGTGGCTGGTGGTGAGCCAGCGGGACGGCGCACTAGAATGGCTGCGCACACGCACCCAGGCAGAGTTGGTCGCCGGACGACGGGTGGGCCTGCTGCTCACTGATGAAGATGCCGCCGCTCTCGCCACCCGCAATGTCGACATCGAGCGCCTCGGCTCGTGCCACACCCCCGCCCAGATCGCCCATCAACTCTACGCCGCGCTACGCGCCCTCGACGCCCGCCGCCCCGATCTCATCCTCACCCGCCACCTCGGCAGCGACGGCCTCAACCGCGCCCTCAGCGACCGCCTCACCCGCGCCGCCGCCGGTCGCGTGGTGCGGCTAGATGATCACTAGGTTGAACTAGCGGGGGTTCGGGGGCGGCGAAGCCTCCCCCGAACAGCTCTCATTGTTACGTGTTGGCGGCTTCGCCGCCAACACGTAACAAAAAAGGAGCAGCGCCTGTAACTCAACCCGTTACACTTACAAAGACTCTCGCTGCCATGCAAACAGGAAGGGATCGTCATAATGTCTACCGTTCTCGAATTACGCCGCTTCAAGGCGCCCCGCTGGATACATACTGAAGCTGGCCAGTGGGCCTATGAGTCGAACGAAGAGTGGCGACACGCCGCCAACCAGACCTTTGGAGTCACCGAACGCCGCCTCCTCCTTGATGAGGCCGAAGCCTTGCGCAAGCGCACCAGCGAAACGGCCTAGCGCCGTCTCGCGAGGGGTTCGAGGAGGGGGCTGCGCCCTCCCCGAAAACCCTCACCCAGCCTTGAAGTTCCAGAAACAATACCTACAAAGCAGACGCAAAGCGCGGAATAGGACCTGCTGGTCTTACGCCGCGCTCTTGGCGTGCCTCATGACGTATCCGTTCAGGACGGTCAGCTAGACGCCGTTCCGCGAATCCGGCATACTACGTCCATGGAAGAGCCCCTACGCCCCGCTGAACTGCGTGAGGAAGCTTGGCACGCCACCCCGCTGGAGGTGCGCTAGTTTATTGCCTTGCTCGTGGCCAAGTTGGCGGCATTGGAGGCGCGCCTCAACCA
>RSAS01000641.1 GCA_003934145.1 Candidatus Viridilinea halotolerans
GACCTGTGAGGTCTATGCTCTCCCTTATTTGAAAGGTATTGGGCCATGCCCCCAAGCCCCCGTCGCACGGAGGGATTCTTTGGGGGCCATGCCCCCAAGCCCCCGTCGCACGGCTTCGCCGCCAATGTCACTCGTCACCCGTCACTCGCGGCTTGGCCCCCGACCCACCCCGCTCGCGGCGCGAACGGCAGCGCGGGCAACGCGTTGGCTCGTTCAGGAAGCCCTTGTCGGCATAGAACTCCTGCTCGCCCGCAGTGAAGAAGAAGGTCGCACCGCACGCCCGGCAGACCAATTCGATATCTTTGTAGAAGGGCATCCGGTAGGGTGGCATGGTTCTATTCTAGCATGGATGCGCGACACTTGACCAGATAGCGTCTGTGGGCGTACTATGCAGCGGTGAAAGGCAGCTACATTCTCGTGCTCTGGTTGGATCAGCCCCACGCTGGGCTGCAGATTGGACGTCTCGGGCGTTTCGCTTTTGCGCCCGGCTGCTACCTCTATGTGGGCAGCGCCTTTGGTTCGGGTGGCCTGCGTAGCCGTTTGGCCTACCATCAGCGCCAGGCAAAGGCGCGCCCCCATTGGCATATTGACTACCTGCGGGCGGTGACATGCCTCTGTGAGGCGTGGACGGTGGCGAGTGACATCCGTTTGGAGTGTGTCTGGTGCAAGATGCTGGCCACGCATCCGGAAGTGAACATTCCTGTCCATGGTTTTGGTTCGCGTGACACCGGCTGTGCTGCTCACCTCTTCTACCTGCCCCGTGCGGGACACGATGGTCGGCTTACGTCAACGATTTTGCGTGAGATTATGCACCAACCCGAACCGGTGGCGCTTGAGGTGCAGCGGTGTCATTAAACATTCAACTGCTCAGCGCCCTGCTTGGCTACTGTGTGCTCTGGGGCATCTCGTGGTGGGCAGCGATCGGGCGCGGCTGGGGGCCAGCCGAGAGCGACCACGCCCCTACGAGTCGCTGGCTCTATCTGCGCCGTCTGCTGTTGGCAATGCTGGCGATCGGCGGGATATATTTGGTGGGCGGGCAAACTCTGGCCGCTTTAGGCTGGCACTGGTCGCCCTGGCTGCTGCTCATCGTCGCCGTCGGGGCGCTTATGGGTGCCAAGAACAAGGGCGGTTTTGTGCCAAATGGCATCGCGCCCATCGTGCTTGCCCTGTTTCACACCTTCGCCACCGAACTCTACTTTCGCGGCTACCTCTTCCACCACTTCACCGGACTGATTGGCTGGTGGGCCTGGCCACTTTCGGCCTGCGCCTATGGCGGCTACTATTTAACTGTTCACACTGTCTGGGCGGGCGGCAAGCGCGGACGTATCGCCGGAATGCTGCTCTTCACCACATTGGGCTTCGTCTTCGCCGGTTTTTACACGCTTTCAGGGAGTTTCCTGGGGGCGTGGTTGGGGCATTTCGCAGCGGTGCTGCGTTTTGGGGCACGGCCCCGTGTCCACCAGACTCTCTGATGAAGGTGACATGGCACTAGGGGGGTAGAGGGGAAAACCTGGTTTTCCCCTCTACCCCCACAAAACGATGCAATCTCACTACATCACCATTGAAGGTCTACACATTCACTACGAACTGTATGGCAGCAGCGGGCGTCCGGTCGTGCTGCTGCACGGTTTTGCGGGCGCGGCGCATGCTTGGGCAGAGGTAGCGGCAGATTTGGCAAGCGATCATGCGGTCTACGCGCTCGATCTGGTGGGCTTTGGCCAATCGGATAAGTCTACGCAGGCCGATTTGAGTTTGGCTGGCCACGGACGACGGGTGGTGGCGCTATTGGAGGCGCTCGATCTGCGTGATGTGACGTTGGCGGGCCATTCGATGGGCGGGGTGGTGGCGGCCTACGCGAGCCTTGCGGATCATGAGCAGCGCAGCACCCGCTTGGCGCTGGTGGATGCCAACTTCTACCGGCGCAACGGGCCGCCGATCCCGATGCTGCCCTTCTTGTCGCGTCTGCTCGCCCGGCGTTTCTACAACCCCAAAGCGCGGGCGGCCAGCCTGCGGCGCTGTTTCGCCGATCCGCGCATGCTCACCGCCGAGCGCCTCGAACGCTACCTGGCCCCCACGCGCTTGCCGGGCGCCCACGCCGCCCTCGCCGCCTTCCTGGCGACGCGTGGCCCCGCCACCTACGCCGCCCTCCCCGCACAGATCCAACGCCCCACGCTGATCCTCTGGGGGGCCGCAGACGCCCTCTGGCCGCTGAGCGATGCCCAACGGCTCAGCCGAGAGATCGCCAACGCCCGCCTCAGCGTCATCCCCGATGCGGGCCACATGCTCCCCGAAGAGCGCCCGGCAGACGTAGCGGCAGCGTTGCGCGGTTTGTAAGGGATGGTTCCGTAGGAGCTTTACCGTTTGCGCCACCTAAGTGGTGCCGACTTTAGTCGGCTGAGGCCTTGGGATGCGCTGAGACGCCGACTAAAGTCGGCACTACGATTGTAAAGCGCGAAACCCCTTTACGCCACCCGTTCCACCTCAATCGTGCGCGCCATGCGCCGGTCGAGGGCATGGGTGGTGGCACCGAGGCACACCAAGAGCGGGCCGTCGAAGGGGACGCTGCCGCAGACCGCGATGATCGCTCCGGGAATCAGGCCGAGATCGGCGAGATAGCGCAAGCGTTCGGCGCTCTGATCGCGCATGCGCACAATGCGCGCCCGTTCGTCAACACCGAGATCGGCGAGGCGCAGATCGCTACGCGGCGGCAACTTGCCCTCCGGCGTCGGAATGGGATCGCCGTGGGGATCAAAGGTGGGATGGCCGAGATGGGCCGCAATGCGCGCTTCAAGTTTCTCGCTGATGTGGTGTTCGAGCTTCTCCGCCTCTTCGTGAACCTCGTCCCAACTGTAGCCCAACGCCTCCACCAGATAGAGTTCGAGCAGACGGTGGTGGCGGATCACCTCAAGTGCGATGCGCTCGCCCGCAGGCGTCAAAATGACTCCCTGGTACGGAGTATGCTCGACAAGGTGCATCTCGGCCAACTTTTTGATCATGCCGGTAACCGAACCCGGTTTGGATCCACGCTGTTCGCCGAGGAGCGACGTGCTAACCACCCCCTGCTGCTGGAGCGTATAGATCGCCTTGAGGTAATCCTCAATAGCGGGAGTGATCCGCTGCTGTTCTTCGGGGTTGTGCTGCATAGCCCCTGCTCCTTCCCGCGCTGCCTACACCGCCGTGCCTAACTGTAGCATAGGGCATAGCTATGGTGCAAATCGGGTACAATAGCCCCGTGAACCGCCTAGAGCGAGGACATGAAGATGCGCAAATGTACTCTTTGCTTGCTGATCCTGTTCGTGTTGGTCGGTTGCGCACAGCCTCCGGCGACGCAGCCTGAGGCACCTGCCGGGACGTTGCGCTGGAGTCTGGCTGGGGTGAACGAGTTGGCCCGGCTCGATCCGGCGCGTTTGGGTAGTAATCAGGAGAATATTCCGATCTACCTGATCTTTGCGGGTTTAGTGCGGCTGAACGAGAATCTGGAGATTGTCGGTGAGGGCGCGGAACGCTGGACGGTCAGTAGCGATGGGACGGTCTACACCTTTAATTTGCGCCCCAATCTGCGTTATGGCGATGGTAGCGCGGTGACGGCGCAGCATTTTGCGGATGCCCTAGCGCGAGCGGTGGATCCGGAGACGGGCAGTGATTTTGCCCTGACCTTCCTAGAGAATGTGGTGGGCGCCCGCGAGGTTGCGACGGGGCAGGCAACAAGCCTCGCGGGCGTTGAGGTGCTTGACGACCAGACGCTACGCATCACGCTCGACTCGCCGCGTGGCTACTTCCTCTCCCAATTGAGCTACGCGCTCACCTTCTTGGTGCCGCCGGGCCAGATTGAGGCGGCAGGAGCGGAGTGGGTGGGCCAAGCCTTTGGCAGCGGCCCCTTCCGCGTAAAGCAGTACGTAGCCGGTGAGCATCTGCTGCTGGAGGCCAACCCGCACTACTGGGCCGGTGCGCCAGGGGTGGCCGAGATTGATCTGCGCTTCTACCCCAGTACCGATGCGGCCTTTACGGCCTACCAAGCGGGCGAAGTGGATGTGATGGGCAGCGTGCAGGCCGGTGCGCCCGCCGAGCGCCTGAACGAAGTGACAGCCGGGGCGGGTTTCCTGACGCTGAGTGCGCCGACGGTGCGCTACCTGGGCTTCAACAACACCATGCCGCCCTTCAACAACACCGCCGTGCGCCAGGCGTTTGCCCGCGCCGTAGATAAGCGCGCCATTGCCGAACAAGCCTTTGGCGGACGTGTCGCGTCCGCCGAGCGCATTCTGCCCGCTGGTTTTCCAGGGAGCCAAGTGGTGATCGAGCCGCTGCGTTTCGATCCGGTGGGTGCGCGCGCCGACCTCGGCTTGGCTGGCTTTGTCAGCGGGGGCGACCTGCCGCCGGTGGCGCTCACCTACGAGCGCGATGCACCCGATCTGCAACGGGTGGCCGAGTTGCTACAAAGCGGCTGGCGTGAGACCCTGGGCATCGAAGTGCGCCTAGATGCCGTCTCGACCCAAGAGTTGATCAGCCGCCTCGACAACATGCTGATTGATCCCACCAACCCTGACACGGCGCTCCAGATCTACCTGAGCGTCTGGACCGCCGACTACCCCGATCCGCAGAACTTCATCTCGTTGCAACTCCACAGCCAATCGCCCTTCAACAACGGGCGTTGGGCCAACGAACGCTTCGATACGCTCATCGCCCAAGCCGACGCGTTGAGTGGCGGTGCGCCCGGCCAGCGCGAGCGCCTCGAACTCTACGGCGAAGCCGAGCAACTCGCCGTGAGCGAAGTGGGCTGGCTGCCGCTCTACAGCCCCCAAGCGACCCTCGCCGTGCGCCCGACCGTGAGCGGCCTCGTGGCTACCGCCAGCCCGCAGGGCATCATCGCCCCCGACTGGACGCAAGTGCGCGTGGGGGCGAGCCAGTAGGGGGAAGGCGAATTGCGTTCGTACCCATGGATGGGGCGGCCCCGCCGCCCCGAAAAACACTGTTAGGGATGGTTCGTAGGAGCTTTACCGTTTGCGCCACCTAGGTAGTGCCGACTTTAGTCGGCTGAGGTCTTGGGATGCGATGGGAAGCCG
>RSAS01000541.1 GCA_003934145.1 Candidatus Viridilinea halotolerans
ACGCCCCCGCGTGCGGGGTTGAATGGCCACGCTCCAAAGTGTCGGGTAGCTAGACAGAACTTTTGTTTCTCACAGGCCACTGGCCCGCGGGCCATTTCGTACTCAGGGTGACAGGCTGCGATGAAGGTGACGGGTGTAGCGTAACGTTTTGCAGAGCCTCGTAGGGCCGAAGCATGCGCCCCCCAATGTGCTTGTGGTTGGCACTGAGCCAAAGGCGCATGCTTCGGCCCAACTCACGCATGGCCGCCAACACGCCTGGTGCGTACCGGCAGAACTCGTGGAACCACGGAGACGGTGCGCACGCACGAGAGGCATCAATGCATGTGCCCGCTCTATTTTGCTGCGCGCGGTGGGTGCGCGGGGGAGGCGAAGCCTCCCCCGCGCAGCCCCAACGACTTTGACGTGGCCCTAGCGAGAGGCGGGACGTGGAATGGTGCCGACTTTAGTCGGCGTTCCGCGAGATCAAAAAGCGCCCCATTGCCGGGGCGCTTTTTGATCAGTTCAGGCGAGAAGGCAGCTTTCTGCTGCACTATAGACCTACCAGCCTGTGTGAAAGAGGTTTATACCAAAGAGCCTAGTCATTCGCCTTCTGGCGACCTTTACCCTTGTGCTCTTTCGCTTTACCCTCGACCTGCGTCTCCTCGTCGCCGGTTATTCTGCCCACAAAGCCTTCCACCTTACCCTCAGTCTCCTCGCGGGCGCCTTTGGCCTGCTCTTCTGCCTTCACTTTTTCTTGGCGGAACTGGCCTTCGGACTTTTCAACATACCCTTCTGCCTCCATCTGCTCGTTGCCGATCATATCGCCGACACCCTGCTTTACCGAGCCTTTGATCTCTTCCGCTTTGCCCTTCGTACGTTCACTACCCATAGTCATGCTCCTTAATGTATTAGACATGGTTCGTAACCAAGTTACGCTTTTTGCCGCTGCTGCGGCGGGGGTGCGGGGGCCTAGCCCCATGCGCATGAACTTAAGGGGCTTGCGGCCTCTTAAACCCCGCCGGAAGGGGAAATTTTTCGGGGGCCATGCCCCCGAACCCCCGCCGGCAGGCCCGCCA
>RSAS01000932.1 GCA_003934145.1 Candidatus Viridilinea halotolerans
CAGAGAACAGAGAACAGAGAACAGAGAACAGAGAACAGAGAACAGAGAACAGAGAGCAGAGAGCAGAGAACAGAGAGCAGAGAATAGAGGGCAGAGAGCAGAGAACAGAGAACAGAGAGCAGAGAACAGAGAACAGAGAATAGAGAATAGAGAACAGGATCCTGAACCCTAAGACAAGGTTCGTGACAACTTTACCGTTTGCGTCATAGGTAGTGCCGACTTTAGTCGGCATCCCATCGCTTCCAAAGACCTCAGCCGACTAAAGTCGGCACTACGATGGTAAAGTGAGAAGGCTCTTTCTGAAACCATGTCTAAACCCCTGAACCCTGAACCCTGAAGCCTAACTCCTAACTGCTTCACCGAGATAGATCGGCTCCAGGGTTGCGACGTCGTCTTGGCGACCAGTGCTGAGGTGTTGCCAGGCAAGTTCGGCGAGGTAGGTGGGGCGGCGGAGGGCGGCGGCGGGGGGCGGGGCGTGGAGGGTAGTGCCGCTGGCGCGGCGCAGGCGGGTGAGCATGGTTTCGTCAAGGTCGCCACAGAGGAGGGTAGGAATGTTGATGATGGTACAGAGTTCGTCGAGGGCAAGATTGCGGTCGGGGCCTTGCCGCCCGAGGCCGTGGGGGTCGGGAATGAAGGGTGCGGTAGCGAAGCGATCGCGTCCGAGGCGGATCAGGGGGTAGATCGGCATCCCTGGACGGCCATACTGGTAGACAAGCGCCTCAAGGGTGCTTATGCCAATGATGCGGAGGCCACCGGCGAGGACAAGGCCTTTGGCGAGACTGAGGCCAACGCGTAGTCCGCTCCAACTGCCGGGGCCAAGGCTGACGGCGACGGCGCGCAGGGCGGTGCGTTCGACACCAGCGTGGTGCAGCAACAGATCGAGTTGAGGCAAGATCTGGGCGGTATGGTTGCGCCCCGACTCCCAGACACACTCGGCGCGCGGACCAGTTTCGTTATAGAGCGCCAAGCCAGTCAGCGCGGTGGCAGTATCGATAGCTAGCAGCATGATTAGCCGAAGGTTGTTCCCTTAAACGTCTCAACGAGCGAGACATAACGCGAACCGTGGGGCGCGAAGCGCATACGGCGTTTGGTTTCGCTAAGGTGTTGGATGTGGATGGCGAGGTGTTCTGTGGGCAGCGACGCGGCGACCCGTTCGGGCCATTCGATCAGGCAAATCCCGTCACCCGCCCAGAGTTCATCAAGGCCCAGCGTCGCCAACTCAGCGGCTTCTGCGAGGCGGTAGAGATCGACGTGGTAGATGGGCATCCCGTTGTGCTGGGGGCCAGCGAGGTACTCATTGATCAGCACAAAACTGGGGCTGGTGACGAGATTGGTTGCGCCGAGGCCACGAGCCAAGCCCTTGACCAGTTGGGTCTTGCCGACGCCAAAGGTGCCGATGAGCAGCACGAGATCGCCGGGCTGCAGTTGCTCACCCAGACGCTGGCCCACCCGCTCGGTTTGGGCGGGGCTGTGGCTCATAAAATCGAGTTGGTTGACGGCCTGCACGGCCGGAAGGCGTTGATCGCTCATGTGCGTCTATTGTAGCATGGAGTGAGGCGAAGAGGCGAAGAGGCGGGGAGGCGAAGGAGGCGAAGGAGGCGAAGAGGCGGAGAGGCTGAAGAGGCGGGGAGGCACGGCCCCCAAGCATTTCCCCCTCCGCAAGGGGGTTTGGGGGCTTGGCCCCAACAATCCCCCCATCCGAAAGGGGGCTTGGCCCCATACCTTTCGCATAAGCTCGCGCAAAGCGCCGCAAAGCCGCTAAGGCTTGGCGCACCTACGCCAAAAACGTTGCGCCCTTGCGCCTTTGCGTCAAAAACCCGTCTTATCTGAAACGTATTGGGGCACGGCCCCCCGAATCTCCCCGCCCGAAAGGGAGGGGCACAGCCCCACAAAACCTACACCCAAGTCAGGCTTGGCATACATACAACGGTAATAGCAACGCAGTATAGTAAAATCACAACCCTATCGTCCATATGCATGTAGTAGTTGAGGTTTCCCATGCGTTTTCTGCTTGATCAGAAATCCTATGAAGAGATGATGTCGCGGCGCGGTCACTCGCGCGACTGTTATGCACGCGATCTTGAATACTTGCACCACCTCTATGTTGATGGAGTGAAATACACGGTGGCGCGGGCGGTCTATGCCTGTTACAAAGAGGCGCAGGCGAAAAATGACCAGGATGCGATGTTGCACTTGGCGATGCATATTCAGGATTTGGAGCAGGTGATTGCGGAGGCGCGGGCACGTGGCGAGAATATTGCGGCTTTGCGGGCGATTGGCGATCCGCCGCCTAGCGATGAAGAGGCCCGCCCGCAGATGAGCAATAGCTTCTTGCCGCAGGAACCGGCCACGATTGAAGAGACGGGGTTGAACCGTACCTTCCTGACGGAACATTTTCTGCGTATGCTCTACAACAAGGGGCGCGCCACCGGGCGTGACATTGCGGACGAGCTCTGTCTCTTTTATCGCATTGTGGAGCAGTTGATCATCGATCTGCGCAATTTGGAGCATATTGACATTATTGGGCAGAAGGGCTTTGGCGATATTAACTATGAGTATGCGCTGACGGCGCGCGGCGGCGAGGCGGCGCTGGCGGCATTGAAGAAGACGCAGTACGCGGGGCCGTGCCCGGTTAATATCAATGACTGGCTCGATTCGGTAAAAGCGCAGACGGTGAAGAATGTGAAGGTGACGCGGCGCAATATCCGTGATGCCTTTGAAGGTTTGGTGATCGATGAATCGATCCTAAACATGGTCGGCCCGGCGGTCAATTCTGGCTCTTCGATGATGCTCTTTGGTTATCCGGGCAACGGCAAGACGACGATTGCCGAGCGCATTACCCACCTGATGGGCGACGATATTTTTATTCCCTACACGATCTATGCGGATGGTGCGGTGATTAAAATGTTTGACAATATCGTCCACGAAAAGCCGCGCTTCCCGATGAAGGAGGGTTTAGAGTACGACAAACGTTGGGTGCGCATCGGGCGTCCGGTGGTCATCGTGGGTGGTGAATTGACGCTCGAACAGCTCAATTTGGTCTTTAACGAGACGTCGCGTATCTACGAAGCCCCCTTCCAGATGAAGGCCAACTGTGGCATCTTCCTGATTGACGACTTTGGCCGCCAGCAGGTGCGCGTCTTTGACCTGCTGAACCGCTGGATTGTGCCGTTGGAGAAGCGTTATGACTACCTCAATACGGTGACGGGGCAGAAGATTCAGATTCCTTTCGATCAGTTGATCATGTTTTCGACCAACCTTGATCCAAAGGATTTGGGTGATGATGCGTTGTTGCGCCGTATCAAGTTCAAGTTTGAGATCATTGACCCGACCGAAGATCAGTTCCGCGAGATCTGGAAGATTATGTGTAAGGTGCGTAAAGTGCCTTATGACGAGCGCAGTGTGAGCTACCTGATTGCGAAGTGGTACGTCCCCGACGAGCGCCCCTTCCGCATGTGCCAGCCGCGTGACATTCTCGACCAACTCATCTCGATTGCGCGGTACAACATGGAGACACCGACGCTGAGTGCCGACCTGATTGACGCGGCCTGTTTCACCTACTTCCCGAGCAAAGAGAAGAAGAACTTCGGGGCGAAGGTGCGTTTGGATCTCTAAAGCTCTGCATAGGGGGCGTGGGGGAACCAAGTTCCCCCACGCCCCCGCTTAATGCCCTTAGACCCGTTGGTTATGGTACGTAGATCGCCCCGTGCAATACGGGGCTTTTGGCGTTATAGCGCCAAAAGCCCCAATTCGGATAAAATGAACGAAGTTTGCACAGTTTCGACAAGCACCGATCTTTTAGTTATAATTCGTAGCTATCATAAAAGGTTGCTCCGCTTTTTGTGGTGTGGTGGCGGCTACGCCGTCGCCACGCAACAAAAAACGAAGATATGCGGGGGCAACGCAGCATGCGCATCACCTTTAGGGGCCTACGGCCCCTAAAACCCCGCCAGGAGGGGAGTTTTTTCGGGGGCCATGCCCTCGAACCCCCGCTAGGGGCTTGGGTTAACGCGTATGGAGCAGCGCAACCGCCCCCCCAATTCCCGCCTAGGGCAGGCTAGAAGGCCTTAATCACTTGAGCAAGCCGTGGTGTGTTGGGTTAGTCCGACGCATACGCGCCGTTTGCGCGTGCCTCGCATGGGAAGGATGTGGACGATGACAGGGGTTTTTACACTTCACCGGACGTCGGTCGGCAAAAAGGTGATCATGGCGCTCACTGGGTTCATGCTGGTGGGTTTCGTGGTCTTTCACATGTACGGGAACACGAAGATGTTCATGGGGGCGGAGGCCTTCAATGATTATGCCAAGGGCTTGCGCTACCTGGGCTACCCGGTCTTTGGCTACGAGCATCTGCTTTGGGCGGCGCGCCCGATTCTGCTGGCTGCGGTGATCCTGCATGTCTGGTCGGCTTCGGCGCTCGTGACGCAGAGCCGCAAGACGGTGAAGGCGAATGCGGTAGGGGGCATGAAGCGCTACGGTGAGCAGAAGCGTCAAACGAGCTATGCGGCCTATACGATGCGTTATGGAGGAATTCTTATTTTCCTCTTTATCGTCTTCCACATTCTGCATCTCACCTTTGGGGCGGTTGGCTACGCTGAGGGACAGTTTAATCACCCTGGCAAGGACAACTATGACATTTACAACAATGTGATCTATGGCTTTCAGAATGTGCCCGTCTCGATCTTCTACATTCTGACCATGATCTTCCTGGGTTTTCACCTCTTCCATGGGGTGTGGAGCATGTTCCAGACCCTGGGCCTGAATAGCGCGACCTACGATAAATTGCTGCGCGCCGTGGCTGTGGCGGTTTGTGCGCTGGTGGTAATTGGCAATATCTCCTTTCCCTTGGCGGTCTTGACGGGGATGATTCAGCCGGTGTAGGGATAGCCGAGAACCCGATAGCCAATAGGCGAAAGTTGGGCAGAACATGAACTCGATGAGCCACGGATAGGTTCTTGGGAAGTGCCGGATGGCCCTCACCCCCTGCCCCCTCTCCCACGTTGTGGGAGAGGGGGGAAG
>RSAS01000583.1 GCA_003934145.1 Candidatus Viridilinea halotolerans
TTCGGGGGCATGGCCCCCGCAAAATCTCCCCTTCCGGCGGGGTTTAAGGGGCCGCAGGCCCCTTACGTTCATGCGCATGCCCCGCACCCCCGCCGCGGCAGCGGCAAAAAGCGTAACTTGGTTACGAAACCTTGTCTAACCAAAAAAGGGTAGGCGCGGGAACTTTGTTCCCGCGCCTACCCTTTTTTAAGATCCCTACCCGCGTACGCGCTGCAAAGCGGGTTGTGCGCCATCAAAGGCCAACCAGAGCACGAGGGCGAGCAGGAGCCAGTGCAGTTGGTCACGGACGGCAACGAGAATTTCGACGACATAGCGCGACATGGGGAGGGCTTCATAGAGGCGTTGCAGTCCGATGAGCGGGGCGTGGCGGAGTTGCTCAAAGACCGCAGTGAGGCCCAACTCAGCTCCAAGCAGGCCGTAGACTTGCCACGCCACGGCGAGCGAGAGACCGATGGCGATGGCGGTCAGAACAAGAACAAGGGTGCTGTACCATGGCTTGGGGCGCGGCGGGGGTAACGCAGCCAAAAGCGGCGCACCGGGGACAAGATTGAGCAGGCGCAGGGTCAACTCAGGGGGCGGTTCCCAGCGCAACTCTTGGCGCAGCAGCGCATCAAAGCCATCATCGGGGGCACGGGTTGGTTCTTGAGGGTTTGGATTCATGGTTTCACCTCCCGGTACCACCAAACATCAAGTGCAGTGGCGACACGCCCGAAAAGGGATCACGGCGCTTGTCTTGACTCTGCGGGACAAGTGTACGGCTAGCGGGTGGTTGTTCTTGCGCTTCAAGGATCGCAGCAAGGCGATCTTTGCCTCGTCGGATATGGCTTTTCACCGTGTTCAGGGGAATATCGAGAATCTCGGCGATGTCGGCGTACTTCAGATCCTCAAAATAGTAGAGGGCCAACACCAAGCGGTAGTGTTCTTCGAGTTGATCCAGTGCTTGGCGCACTTGGCTACGTAACTCACGGGAAGCCAAGACTTGCGCCGGGTCGTTCCAGCGATCCTCATCGGCGACACTCGCCATCTGGTCTACCTCTTCTTCATCGGGAAGGGGCGGCGTAATGGGCACT
This sequence comes from Candidatus Viridilinea halotolerans, assembly GCA_003934145.1. Lineage (GTDB taxonomy): Bacteria > Chloroflexota > Chloroflexia > Chloroflexales > Chloroflexaceae > Viridilinea > Viridilinea halotolerans. The sequence goes on from RSAS01000583.1 coordinate 1,071, forward strand.
TGGCGTCCGCGTCGGCGCAGTTCGTCGCGGCAGAGGTTGACGACCAAGCGGTAGAGCCATGTGGTAAAACGGCTCTCGCCATTGTATTGAGGGAGTGCGCGGAAGAGGCGAATGAAGGCCTCTTGCGCAAGATCGGCAGCATCTTCGGGATTTTTCAGCACACTCATAGCAATACTATAGACATAGTGCTGCTGGCCCAGTACAAGCTGGGTGAGGGCGTGCTGATCGCCCTGTTGGGCTAATGCAATCACTTCACGCGATGGTTCAGCCACCAGAGGCACCCTTTCCTGGCGCGGTTGCGCCGTCATCAATCGCTTCTTGCTCTAGTATGGCATGAAGCGGGCCAAGGGGCATCGCCCAACGGGCAGATGGCGGGCCACGACTTTGGACGGAGTGAACCCGGCATAAGGTAGGACGAAAGATGTAGGGCAAAGGTTGCAGGTGGGAGACGCGGAGAGGCGGAGAGGCGGAGACGCGAGGAGGCGGAGAGGCGGAGAGAATGGTGGTGAAACGATCTGTTCTCCTGTTCTCTGTTCCCCTGTTCTCTCCTTCTACGGCACGGGATCGTGGCCACCCCTGGCGAAAGGATGGCAGCGCGCAATACGTTTGAGCGTCAGCCAGCCACCCTTAAAGAAACCATGCTTACTAATTGCCTCAAAGCCATACTGTGAGCATGAGGGGGTATAGATACAACTCGGCGGAAGCCAAGGGGAGATAGCCAGTTGGTAGAAGCGAATGAGTTTGAGGGCAAGCCAGCGCATATGATGTTCACTTACAACGCGCAAAAGCGGAGGGGTTTGCCCCTCCGCTTTTGCGCGTTACCTACAGCGTCGTCGCGTTGGGAGGGGTTTGCCCCCCCCCGAACCCCTCCCAACGCGACGGCGCCCCCCAAAACTACTCTAGGGGTTCTTTGCTAATGTTAAAGCTACAGGTGGGCGACCCTTGAGCCATACAGGTACACTGCTCAACGGCGAAGCGACGCCCGCCGGAGACCCACGCGGTAGCCTCTTCGATAATCCCACGGGCAATGTAGAAGACGGGGCCGGGTTCGGGGCGGGTGATGCAGTTGGAGCAGCGGGTGATGTGGTAGACAAACTGACCGCGCTCCTCTTCGACGTGGCTTGACTGGTCGCTAAAGCGGTCAAATGTTTGGGCGGTGGCGTTAAGTACGATCTTCAGCTTCATGGTAATCGGCATCAGCTTGAGCGCCAAGTCGGCCATGCCGAGCAGGGGCCCAAACTCTTTGAGGCCGAGGGTAAAGGCGACACGGCCAGCCCGCAGTTCAAGGCCACGGGCACCACGCGGCCCGTACATCGTGCCAAGGGCAACCGAGTACTGAGAGATTGCCTCAAAGGGAAATTCACGCTTGAGATCGTTAGGGGGATACGCTTCGAGATACTGGTTCAGCTCAGCCAAACGCAGCAGAGCCTTAACGCCATTGGCGCCCATCACCTCTTCAAGCGACAGGAAGCAGAGACGACCGATCCTATTGGGGTAGTGCAGGCCGCGGAAGGCTTCTACTGAGGTCATGGGCTCTCTGGCTCCTTACACAGCTACGCAGAGAACGGCAAAATTGACGCTGCGCTGTTCTATACTATACCAGATTTTTGCTACCGCTTGATCATGGCCGTATGGTTTCCCAGACGAGATGATCAAGTTGTGGCATGAGCAACTTGTCCAGTGCCAACTGCACGGCCGCAGTGGAACCGGGCAGGCAAAAGATTAGTGCTCCGTGGTAGACACCGGCAGTGGCCCGCGAGAGCATAGCGGCTGGGCCGATCTCGGCGTATGAGAGCATACGAAAGATCTCACCGAAGCCGGGTAGACGTTTTTCGAGAATTGTCTCGATAGCATCTACGGTACTATCGCGGCGGGCAATGCCAGTACCGCCATTGGTAATGACCAGTTTGCAACCCTCGGCAGCGTAGCTCTTGACGAGAGTCACAATGGCATCAGGCTCATCTTGCACTACGCCATATCTTACCACATTATGGCCCGCTGCGGTGAGGGCGTTGCAAATGACAGCGCCGCTCGTATCGTTTGCGACGGTGCGCGTATCGCTAAGCGTTAGCACGCCACATGCGATGGCGCGGATGCCTTCAACTTTGGCACGCTGCTCATGCTCTTCATGGCCCATGACGCAATACCTTTCAAATAAGGGAGAGCATAGACCTCACAGGTCTTTGCTGATGTGGTTCTCATGCGTCGGAGCAGACCTGTGAGGTCTTATCCGAAAGGTATTGGCCCATGACGACTCCAGTACACGACAGGCCGCAACATGTGCTATCGTACCATACATAGGCAAGCTGCGTGAAATGGTGGAAAGGCAAGGCTATGCGACGCATCGTGATTCTTGGTGGTGGCCCAGCCGGGCTAGAAGCAGCCCGTGCCGCCGCTCCCCATGCAACGGTAACCTTGGTAAGCAATCTTCCTCCTGGCACATGGCGGCCCCTGACTGGTCGCATCTGGTTGGCTGCGGTCGCTGGGGGCGAACGTGACCTAGCGACGATTACACAGCGGGTTGATCATGCGTGTGCAATGTGGCAGGAGCGCGCTATGGCCGAGTTGGAGGCGCTTGGGGTCTCCATTATGAATGGATACGCACGGGTCTTTGGGACGATGGTGCGGGTCGAGTTGCCCGATGGTGCGCCAGAAGCTCTGCTTGAAGCCGATGCGGTGATCATCGCCGCTGGTGCCCAAGATCTCTATCCCGACGGCCTTGCGCCTGATGGGGAGCAGATTCTGAATGATGCTCATCTGGGCGTACTCACGCGCATTCCTGCCACTACCCTCGTCATTGGCGATGGCTCGATTGGCTTTGAGTTGTGTCACATCATGAGCCTCTTGGGGAGTGAGGTGACCTGGCTCGTGCCGGAAGATGCCCCGCGTAGCTTTGTGGCCCCGCCAGTAGATGGCTACCTGACGCGCCTCATGGAGCGCCAAGGGGTGCGTATGATCCCACGTACCAGCGTGCGGCGGCTCAATGCCGATGGCGAAGCAGTACATCTGGTAACCGCCGAAGGGGCACGCTATGGGGCCGATGTAGCTCTGCTCGCCCGCGCTCGGCATAGCGATCCGACCGTCTTTGGCCTGAAGAGCGAAGATCTGGCCGCCGACATCTATGGCCAAACCAAGCTGCGGGGGGTCTACTTGGTGGGCGATGCGCTCAACCCGCGCACCACGAGTGTCGCGATGGCCCAAGGCCGCGCCGCCGCGCTCCACGCCGTTGGGCGCTCCAGTGGGCCAGCCGAGACGAGCGACATCGTGGTGAGTTTTATGAAAAATCCCCAAGTGGCGCGCCTGGGCCATATCGCTACGGAAGGCTCGCGCAATAGCATTACCGTCTCGCTGACCGAGAGTCTGGCTGCCTATGTGGAGAATACGCTCGACGGTTTTCTCAACCTCGCCTGGGACCAGACAGGGCGCGTGATTGGCGCACTAGCGGTGGCCCCGCAAGCCGCTGCACTGCTGGCCCCGTTGGCCCTGGCGATGCGCATGCGTCTGCGCCTAGAGGATCTAGCCGATGGCTACGGGCCGCATCCGGTACTGAGCGAACTGGTGGCCCAAGCGGCGCGCAAGGCGCTGGTGGAGTGACACCAAATCCGATAGCTGATAGCCGATAGCACCGCCTCCGGCGGGGGGTAGGGGCATGGCCCCCAAGAAGCCACCCTTCCGGCGGGGGGTTGGGGGCATGGCCCCCAAGAAACGACCCTTCCGGTGGGGGTTTGGGGGCATGGCCCAATACCTTTCAAATAAGGGAGAGCATAGACCTCACAGGTCTTTGCTGATGGCGTTCCCGTGCAGAAGAGCAGACCTGTGAGGTCTTATTTGAAACGTATTGGGGCATGGCCCCCAAGAAACGACCCTTCCGGCGGGGGGTAGGGGCATGGCCCCTTCAAAGGGTTTCATCTGTTCTGGGAAGGGCTTCCCAATGCAGTAAAACG
>RSAS01000172.1 GCA_003934145.1 Candidatus Viridilinea halotolerans
ACGCTCGCACCCTCCGTATTACCGCGGCTGCTGGCACGGAGTTAGCCGGTGCTTCTTCTGTGGGTGATGTCCTTCCTCGAGGGTATTAGCCCCAAGGCTTTCTTCCCCACTGAAAGTGCTTTACAACCCGAGGGCCTTCTTCACACACGCGGCATGGCTGGATCAGGCTTTCGCCCATTGTCCAATATTCCCCACTGCTGCCTCCCGTAGGAGTTCGGGCCGTGTCTCAGTCCCGATGTGGCTGATCATCCTCTCAGACCAGCTACGGATCGTCGCCTTGGTGAGCCATTACCTCACCAACCAGCTAATCCGACATAGGCTCATCCGATAGCGCAAGGTCCGAAGAGCCCCTGCTTTCTCCCGTAGGACGTATGCGGTATTAGCCTGGGTTTCCCCAGGTTATCCCCCACTATCGGGCAGATTCCTATGCATTACTCACCCGTCCGCCGCTCGACGCCTGGGAGCAAGCTCCCTTCGTTTCCGCTCGACTTGCATGTGTTAGGCCTGCCGCCAGCGTTCAATCTGAGCCATGATCAAACTCTTCAGTTTAAGATCATATAGTCCTTACCCTTCAATGAAGGAAGCGGACCAAACTTGGCTCAAGGTTCAAACGTTCTCAAAAAGACCCGAAGGCCTTTGACGAGTCGCTTGCCTTGATGTTTCAGTGACTGGTCACCGACACATCGACAAGCGCCCACATGAATTACCTGATCGATTGTTAAAGAGCGGCTCCGGGCTCGATGAAAAGAGCGGAGCGTCTCGCTTGCTGTCGTGGCCGCGGATCTGCGATCCGGCGGGCCTCGCCAGCGCCCTGCGAGGAAGGCGTATTCTACCGATTCGCGTCGGCGTGTCAAGCAGGTGTCGGCGAAGCGAACTTGCCGTGGCTGCCGACCGCCCCACCCCGTCGAGGTGGCTGCGATTCGTGTGGGGCGCATTCTACCGAATCCGCGGTGACTGTCAAGCGGGGCGTTTCCGAAAACCCCAAGCAGAACAACCACTTCTCCCACCTTTCACCGCCTGCAACGTTGCCCGTCGCCGGCAGCGGATG
>RSAS01000489.1 GCA_003934145.1 Candidatus Viridilinea halotolerans
GACTAAAGTCGGCACTACGATTGTAAAGCGCGAAGCCCCTTTCTGAAACCATGTCCATTGCAAAAAATGCCTTCGGGGGAGGCGAAGCCTCCCCCGAACCTCCACCGGAAGGCACATCTAGGCTACGCATCTCTACCGGTAGTTGGTAAACTGCAACGGCAGATCCAGACTCTCTTCCTGTTCGCGCAGGAAGGCAATGACCGCTTGAAGGTCATCGCGGTTCTTGGAACTGACACGCAGCGTATCGCCCTGAATACGGGGCTGAATTTTGGGGAACTGATCGCGCACCAGCTTGGCGATTTTCTTGGCCGCGTCGCTATCGATGCCTTTGCGCAGGGTCACGACTTGGCGCATGCGCGCCCCCGAGACATCGCTCGGCGGTCCAAAGTCAAAGATCTTGAGCGAGAGTTGACGCCGGAGAGTTTTGGTTTGCAGCACGTCGCGGATGCTGCCAAGCGCCAGTTCATTAGCGGTCGTAATCGTCAATTCGGTCTTCGTGAGTTCCAGGGTGGTTTTGGTATCCTTCAGATCATAGCGCGTCTGGATCTCACGCAATGCCTGATCAACGGCATTGACCAACTCTTGATGATCAAAATCGGATACGATATCGAAGCTATTTTCGGTTGCCATAGTAGTTTCGGAGAAGCGAAGAGGCGAAGGGGCGAAGGGGCGAAGAGGCGAAGAGGCGCAAGGAACTCTTGCGTCACAACATCTCGCATCCTCGCGTCACCGCCTCCTCGCATCAGTTCGGGGGCCATGACCAATTGACGGGCTGGCCGGGATTAGGGCCAAGGGGGCCTTGTTGGATGCCATTGACGCTGACAAGGACATCAGACGGGTTGCCGGCGCGCACGAGAATGCGGCGTTGGGCTTGAAAAGTTCGGCTTTCACCGGCGAATATGAAGAATTCGATGGGGACATTGCCATCGACCCGAACGCTCACCCAGGAGTTCTCACTGCCGCGCACATTGGGCACCACGAGTTCGATGGTAATCGGGGCAACGAGTGTGGGCGTGGGGGCGAATTCTAGATCGACGCCACCAGCAGGATCAGGGGATGTGGTCGCTTCAGCCCCGGCTGCTGCAGGCGTTTCAAGCTCCTCCAGCGGATCACCAGGCACAACGGGGGCAACCACCGGCGCACGGATGGGGCGGGGAGTAGGGGTAATAGTAGGGATCGTGGTGGGCAGTGCGGTGGGGGGCGGAATGGTGGCACTGGGGGCGGCAAGGGCGACAGGGGTGACGCGGTCGCCGACGCGACCCACGGCGTTGAGCGTGATATAGGACATGCCGATGAGGGCAATGGTAACAAAAAAGACGCCGAAGAAACTGGGCAGAACGTAGGCCCGGGCGACAGCCGGATTGGTAACGGGAACAATCCGAATCGGATCGGTCACACCACGCTCGCGACGGTAGATCTCGATCATCTCATCGGGATGAAGATCGAGGTATTGGGCATAATTGCGAATAAAGCCGCGAATAACCACATCGCCGGGCAGGCGTTGGAAGGCACCCTCTTCGAGGGCGACTAGGGATTGTTGCAGGATACGGGTATCGAGGGCTGCTTGGGTTAGCGAGAGTCCTTGACGCTCGCGCGCCTCGCGTAGGCGCGTGCCTAGATCACTCATGCCACTCGTGCTTTCAAGCTTAGGAAAGGATACAGGAAGCAGAAAATAGGAAATAGGGCTGAGGCTTCAGAATGCCTTGGATGTCTCAAGACGGCAAAGTAGCTGGAGGACGAAGATTGAGCTTGACTATTATACCATGTCAAGTAGCCTATAAGGTTAAGGCTTTGTTACGGCGCAGGGCCACGTCCAAGTCACCTCCGGTGGGGTTCGGGGGAGGCAAAGCCTTCCCCGCATATCTTTTGGGTATGACCAAATCGTGTTGGAAGGGTGCGCGAGGGAACCTGGTTCCCTCGCACTCTCCCGCCGTCCGGCGGGGTGTGGGGCGCAGCCCCAACACTTCGACGTGGCTCTCTGTTACGGCGGCGCAGCCGCCATGCCGCGTGGCATGGTTTCCTCGCATTCCCGATCCGCACGACTACGGCAACAAGCTATTGATCAAATTCTCAAAGACGCTGAACGGCTGGGCGCCGCGCACCAATTGGCCGTTGATGAGGAAGTTGGGAGTGGAGTTGATACCGAGGCTGATGGCGCGATCCATTTCTTCGCGGATGCCTTGGGCGCGGGCGGGGTCGTCGAGGCAGGGGGTGAAACTGGCTTCGTCGAGGCCGAGACTGCGGGCGAGTTCGAGGAAGAAGTCGCGGTCGCGGTTGGGCACGCCGCCCCATTCGCTGCGATGGGTGGCGAAGAGTTGTTCAGAGTAGGCCCAGAATTGGCCCTGGTCGGCGGCGCAGTGGGCGGCGACGGCGGCGGGCAGGGCGGAGGGGTGAATATCGGTGAGCGGGAAGTCGCGCACGACGAAACGCGCTTGGCCGGTCTCGACAAATTGGCGTATGAGTTGGCTGCGCGTCTCGGCGACAAATTGCTGGCAGAAGGGACATTCGTAGTCGGTGAACTCGACGATCAGGATGGGGGCGTTGGGGTCGCCAAGGGCGCGTGGATCATCGGCGCTGAGCGCGAGAAGGGTCGCTACATCTGAAGTTGGATCGGTTGAATCGGCTGGGATTGCTGGATCGGCTGGGGTTGCTAGATCGGCTGGGGCGGCTGGGGCGGTGGGTGCCAGGGGCGTGCCGGGCGGTAGCGCGGCCAAGGTGGGACGACCAGCAAGCGCGACTGAGGTCTGGCGCTCTTCGACCTCAGAGCGTGTTTCCACTGGCGGGGCGGCGGTGCCACAGGCGGTGAGCAGGAGCAGGACGAGCAGGGTGAGTAGGGAGCGTTGCACAGAGGACTCCTTGAATCTAGTCTACAGCAGCGGCCAAATTGGCCGCCGGGGTTTGCACATTGCCGACGCTGCGTGCAAAGCCGGGTACGTCCACTTTGAGGATGATAAAGATACACGCGGCAAGGCCGACCGCTTCAAGGAAGAAGACGCTGGCGTAGGCGATGGTGTAAGAGTTAGTGATGATGTAGCCGATGTCGCGGATGACCCCGCCGAGGAAGATGCCGATGCCGCGAAAGAGCAGTTGGGCGATTGTCCAGAGGCCCAGGTAGGCCCCCGCACGGCTGTCGGAGGTCATGGCCATAAGCAGCGAAACGGCCCCGATGGTGTAGATGCCAAAGCCGACGCCGAAGAGGAAGAGGACGGGAATGAGCAGGTGTTCGGCGTGGGTGAGCGAGACGAAGCCGAGCAGAGCGAGGGGGAGCGCGGTGAGGGCGAGGCCAATGACGGTGGTGCCGGTCTGTTCGTGGGCTTGGCGGTGGCGCGTGATAAAGACAGTCGCAAGGAGGCTGAGCATCACGCCGCCGCCCCAGTAGGCGTTGAACATGGTGGTGTCGCCGGCGGGCAGGCCAAAGACTTGGCCGCCGAAGGGTTCGAGGACGGCATCTTGAGCAAACGCGCTCATCGCCCCCAGGCCCATAAAGACGAAGAAGAGGCGCGTGCGCTGGTCGGCCCACATCTCGCGCATGAGTTGGGTAAAGGGAAGTTGTTCGGTCGGCGCGTCGGTAACAATGGCTTGGCCAGGACGCTCTTCGCCCAAGAGCGCGAAGAAGAAGCAGAGCGCCGCAATGCCCATGCCGGTGAGCGTGATATTCCAGAAGGTGGCGGGGTCGTAGACCGGCATCATCTTGCCGTAGACGACACCAGCGATGGGGAAGCTGATGATGAGGAAGATCTGGACAATGCTAAGGGCTTGGCCGCGACGAGCGGGGGGCGCACTGTCGCGCACGAGGGCCATGTAGGTACTGCCGGAGATGAGCGTACCGATGCCGTAGACCACGAAAGAGCAGACAGCAAGAAACCAGCCGAGGATGGAGCGCGGATCGGCGGCGAGCATGACGGTGACGATGGGCAGGAGGGGCAGCGAAAGGAGCATGGGCAGACGTCCGGCCCAGATGTAGGGCAGGCGGTGCATGCCGAAGATAGGGCGTGTGTCGGAGCGATAGCCAGCCCAAACGCTGAGCGGCGCAAGGAGATAGCGCAGCGCCGAGAGGAGCGCCACGGGCGCAGCCCACAAGTTGAGGTCGCTGATCAGCACGCGATTGAGTACGCCCGAAGTAAGCAGATCGACAAAGGACGAACCAATGTGGAACGTGCCGATCTTCATTGTGCGCAGGAGGCTAAAGCGTTGGGGCGTTTCGCTCACGTTGTTTCTCCCTACTCATAGTGGCTGGCCACGGCGAGCTGGACGGCATTGGCAATCTGGCTGAGACGACGCAGGAGGCGCACCTGTTCGCCGATAGGTGGTTGGGCGGCGGTGGGAATGTGCAGCGCGGCATCAACCAGCGCATCGCGGAAGAAGAGCGCCGCTTCGAGCGCGGCGGTAAGGGGCATGCCCGTCTGCCGGGCGAGGTGGGCATAGTCGCCGCCAATGCGCCGCGCTTCAGCGAGCAGTTCAGAGTCCTCGTGAGGGCTGTTGAGGTAGTGCAGGACGACGCCCATGAGTTGTTGGCCCACTTGGCGCCAAGCCCCGCGCGCTGGTTCGTCAATCTGGGCGATCCAAGCGGGGCGCTTGGCGGTGGATGCGATGTTGGCATGGGCTTGCACCAGTGCACGCGTGGCCCACGCTTGGTTCAACAACTGCTGCTGCGCGGGGCTGGGGCGGCGTTCGGCTAAGTGCAGCAGATCCGCGTGGGCGAAGCGACGATGCCCGCCCGGCGTAAGGTAGACCGGCACGCTGCCCGCGTCGGCCCAACGGCGCAAGGTGGTGCTGTGAACGCCGAGCAGTTTACTGGCCGCCGATAACGAGAGGTAGACCTCCTCTTCAGCACTCATGACGCAAAACCTTGCTAAATCTATACATTTCTTGGCAGATTATAGGGGGGGAGTGTACGGGTGTCAAACGTTGTTGGGGCGCAGCCCCCTGCGGGGGTAGGGCCATGTCAAAGTCGTTGGGGCTGCGCCCCAAACCCTCTTTTTTCTTTCGTTTTGGCGGCGAAGCCGCCAA
>RSAS01000440.1 GCA_003934145.1 Candidatus Viridilinea halotolerans
CTTCCAGCGGGGGTTTGGGGGCATGGCCCTCAAGCAACCACCCTTGCGGCGGGGGCTTGGGGGCATGGCCCCCAAGAAACCACCCTTCCAGCGGGGGCTTGGGGGCATGGCCCCCAAAAAAACACCCTTCCAGCGGGGGTTTGGGGGCATGGCCCCCAAGAAACCACCCTTGCGGCGGGGGCTTGGGGGCATGGCCCCCAAAAAAACACCCTTCCAGCGGGGGTTTGGGGGCATGGCCCTCAAGCAACCACCCTTGCGGCGGGGGTTTGGGGGTTTGGCCCCCAAGAAACCACCCTTGCGTCGGGGGTTTGGGGGCATGGCCCCCGAACCCCCGACGGTAGGGCGCCAGAGGCTTCAGTTCAGGCGCATGGGCGGCGTCCGACGCCCCGCCGGGTTGCGGGAGGATGCGCGGGAACCTGGTTCCCGCGCATCTTCCCCATTTTTTTGGGAGTCAAAAATGAGTCAAAACCCACTCGACCGCATACGCACCCACCTGACGGCGCTCTACGGCTTGGGGCCGGGGGCAGAGAGTTATGCGCGGCTGACGGCAATGTTGGCGGCGTTTGCGCTGCGCCATGCTCAATTTAGCGCAGCGCAACGACTCAGCGAAGACGATGTGATCCTGATTACCTATGGCGATCAGGTGCGTGAGCCAGGCTGTGCGCCGTTGCAGACGTTGACGGCGTTGCTGGATGGGCCGTTGGCGCAGGTGGTGAGTGGGGTACACCTGTTGCCCTTTTACCCCTATACTTCCGATGATGGTTTTGCGGTGGTGGATTATCTGGCGGTTGATCCAGATTTGGGAACGTGGGGCGATCTGGAAGCGTTACGTTCGCGCTACCGCCTGATGTTTGATGCGGTGGTGAACCATATTTCGGCGGCGAGCCAGTGGTTTCAGGATTTTTTGCAGGGTGTGCCCGACGCCGAGGCGCGTTTCCATGTGCTTGATCCCGCCACTGATCTGCGTGACGTGACGCGCCCGCGCACGACGCCGCTGCTGACGCCGTTTGCCACACCAACGGGCACACATTATGTCTGGACGACTTTTAGCGCCGATCAGATCGACCTCAATTTTGCCAATCCAGAGGTGCTACACGAGATGACGGCGGTGCTGTTGGCATATGTGGCCCACGGGGCGCGCCTCATTCGTTTGGATGCGATTGGCTACCTCTGGAAACGCCCAGGGACGAGTTGCATCCATCTGGAAGAGACGCACCGCGTGGTGCAACTCTGGCGCGCCTGCCTTGATGCGGTCGCACCGGATGTCCTGCTGATCACCGAGACCAACGTGCCCCACGCCGATAATATTAGCTACTTTGGCGATGGCACCAATGAGGCGCAGTTGGTCTACCAGTTTCCGTTGGCGCCGCTGGTGCTGCACGCCTTCGCGGCGGGCGATGCTGGCCCGCTGACACATTGGGCGCAGGATTTGGCCCCGCTTGCGCCGACAAACGCCTTTTTTAACTTTTTGGCTTCGCACGATGGCATTGGTGTTGTGCCAGCGCGGGGGTTGTTGCAAGAAGAAGATGTAGCGGCCCTCTGCGCACGGGTGGAGCGCCATGGCGGGCGGGTGGCGTACAAAAACAACCCTGACGGCACGCAGAGCGCCTATGAATTGAACTGCACCTGGTTCGACGCGCTCTCCGATCCGGCCTCCGACGAGCCCGAGGCGTTGGCCATCGCTCGCTTTGTGGCCTCGCAGGCGATCATGCTAGCGCTGCAAGGGGTGCCGGGCATCTATATACACAGCCTCGTCGGTTCGGCGAACAACCAGACGGGCTTTGCCGAGACCGGGCGGGCGCGCACCTTGAACCGCGCGAAGTGGGAACGGGCTGCGATCGAAGCACACCTCGCCGACCCAGCAAGCCGGGCGGCGCAAGTTTTGGCACGCATGGCCAGCCTCATTCACGTCCGGCGCAACGAAGCCGCCTTCCACCCCAACAGCCCGCAGCGCATCCTCGACCTCGGCAAAAGCGTCTTTGCGCTTGAACGCCACACGTCCAAGGGGGCGCAGCGCGTCTTCTGTTTGCATAATGTTACCGATCAACCCCTCACCGTGCGCCTCGACCTGACGCCGGACGCGGAGCTACGCGACCTGATCAGCAGCGCGGCGTATCGCGTGGATGCGGAAGGGACACTGACGGTGGCGTTGGCGGCGTATGGGGTAGCGTGGCTGGGGTAGCAAAAACCTGTTAGACATGGTTTCAGAAAGGGGCTTCGCACTTTACCATCGTAGGGAAGCGGAAACTTTTAAACATCCCAACAGCCTGTCATGCTGAGCGTAGCGAAGCATCTCTTTTGGTCACCACGAGAGACCCTTCGCTGCGCTCAGGGTGACAAAGCGATGGGGCAATCAATAAAATCCGCTTCCCCGTAGTGCCGACTTTCGTCGGCTGAGGTCTTTGGCAGCAATGGGAAGCCGACTAAAGTCGGCACTACCTATTGGCGCAAACGGTAACGTTGCCACGAACCTTGTCTTAGCACGAAAAAGCCTTGGGCTGACGAAAGGGCGGCCTGTGGCTTCGACAAGCTCAGCCAACGGCCCGTTGGCTCGGTGGTTGAGCCTGCCGAAACCAGCTTGTCGAAGCCAACGGCCCGCGCCCAGGACTTTTTCGCGCTAACAAAAGCCTCTGCCCCTTTAGCGTTTGTCGTGCAGCCCAAAAAGGCTTGTCCTATTTCCCGGCCCCCTACTCGCTCTTCGCCTCCTCGGGGCGCTTGGCAATGAGTACCTTATCTACGCGCAGGCCATCCATGTCTACAACCTCAAAGCGCCACTGATGCCATTCGGCCACGTCGCCGGTGGTGGGAATGCGGCCCAAAAGGGCGATGACAAGGCCCGCGAGCGTATCGTAGCGGTAGGTCTCTTCGTCGGGCAGTTCGTCTACATCAAGCAGATTCTTGACTTCGGCGATGCCGAGCGAGCCTTCGGCGAGGAGCGAACCATCCTCGCGGCGCACGACCGGCTCGGGCGAGGCTTCGTCAAACTCGTCGTCAATTTCGCCGACAATCTCCTCAAGCACATCTTCGAGCGTAACGACACCTTCGATGCCCCCCAATTCCCCGACGACAATCGCCATATGGCGACGATCCTTGCGGAAGGTGGCGAGCAGCGCCGAGGCGCGGCTGTTTTCGGGTACGTAAAGGGGCGGCGCGAGGGCGTCACGCACGCGCGAGGTTTCACCAGTTCGGCGGTAGAGCATAAGCAGATCACGCACATGCACGGTGCCAATGATCTGATCCTGCGACTCTTCGTAGACCGGAAAGCGCGAATAGCCACTCTCTAACAGTTCATCAAGCACCGTACTCAGCAACGCATCGGCATCCAACATCTCCACATCGCGGCGGGGGGTCATGATATGGCGCACCGCACGGTCGCTAAACTTGAAGATGCTTTCGATGAACTGCTGTTCATGGAATGAAACCGTGCCATCTTCAGTCCCCTCGCGGATCAAGGCCCGGATATCATCTTCCGTGACTTGGGCTTCCGGAGCATTACCAAACCCCAAGAGGCGCAGAATGAGTTGCGTTGAGAATGAGAGTAAAGCCACCAACGGACTCGCCAGACGCGCAATAAAACTGATCGGCGGCGCAACAAGGCTTGCATAGGCCTCTGATTTAATCAGGGCGATGCGTTTAGGTACCAATTCGCCAAAGATTAAGGTAAGATAGGTAATCGTAATGACTACAAGCGCCAGGGCGAACTGATCAGCAAAAGAGGCAATGTAGGGTATTTCACGCAAGATCGGGGCAAGTTGTGCGGCCAACGTGGCCCCGCCAAAAGCGCCGGTCAGCACCCCAATCAGCGTAATTCCTACTTGAACCGCTGAGAGAAAATAATTTGGATCATCTTGCAGACGCAGAGCTGCATGGGCACCAACACTACCCTCTTCAGCCTGCTGCTCAAGCCGTCCGCGCTTTGCACCCAGAATGGCCAATTCTGTACCGGCAAAAACACCGTTTGCCAAAATGAGAGCCAGGATGATCAAGAGCTCAATAGACATGGCGTTCCCGATGATAGACCGCCGTGGCAGGCGGTTGCACCGAGCTTACTCCTTTCTGGGAGGATAATCGCGTAAAAAAAAGCAAACACGGCGAAGCCGCCAGGAACGTTCCTGGCGGTCGCCGTGTTCACTATGCGCTGGAGGCGTAGGTTGAGGGCCGTCGTCCATCTACTGGAAGTGGATGATACGCAAGAAGCTATCAGCCTTGAGTGAGGCACCACCGACAAGAGCACCATCAATGTCGGGTTGGGCCATAAGTTCGTCTACGTTATCGGGCTTGACGCTGCCACCATACTGAATGCGCAGGCCATCGGCGGTCGCGGCCCCGAACTGGTCGCTGAGCATCGTCCGAATTGCGGCGTGCATCGCTTGGGCATCAGCGGGAGTGGCAGTGTCGCCGGTGCCAATGGCCCATACCGGCTCGTACGCAATGACGAGGCGAGCGGCCTCTGCGGCGCTGAGGCCGACCAAGCCGCCCGATACTTGGGTGGCAACGACCGTCTCGGCCTGGCCGCTATCACGTTCGCTCTTCAGTTCCCCGACGCAAACAATCGGACTGAGGCCCGCCGCGAGGGCGGCGCGGATCTTTTGGTTGACGCTGGCATCGGTCTCGCCAAAGAACTGACGACGCTCGCTGTGGCCGATGATTACGTAGCGACAACCAACATCACAGAGCATCCCGGCGGCAATCGCGCCGGTGAAGGCCCCTTCGGGCGCATGATGGATATCCTGCGCTCCCAAAGCAAGTTGCGTGCCGACCAAGAGCGGGCGCACCGCGTAGAGCGCAGTGTAGGGCGGGCAGACAAGCGCCTCGCGCCCGGCAAGGTCACCTAAGCCCGCTAAAATGCCCTTCACCAACTCGACCGCTTCGTTCACCGTCTTGTACATCTTCCAGTTTCCGGCCATGATCGGCGTTCGCATGGGTTTACTCCTGAGGAACAGAAGAACAGAGGAACAGAAGAACAGAGGAACAGAAGAACAGAGGAAC
>RSAS01000723.1:0-1695 GCA_003934145.1 Candidatus Viridilinea halotolerans
TCGCATCTTCGCATCTTCGCATCCTCGCATCTTCGCATCTTCGCATCCTCGCATCCTCGCATCCTCGCATCCTCGCGTCCTCGCGTCCTCGCATCCTCGCGTCCTCGCGTCCTCTACCCAGGAGTATCTTCAAATCATGCGCTTCTCCGACATGTTCATCACCGCCCTCGAGAATCTTGGGCGGCGCAAGGTGCGTACCGTCCTCACCTCCACCGGCGTAATTGTGGGGATTTTGACGATTGTAACCATGGTTTCGCTCGGTGTCGGTGTGCAACGTGAAGTACGATCACAATTTGCCGCCTTGGGCCTCGAGAATGTCTTTGTACGCCCCGGCGAGGCCCGCGAAGACGCTGACTTTTTTACGCAGTTTGGCCTGCCGAGCCGCGCAAATCCGCTGACGCCGGAGGCCGTGGCCGCCTGGGCCGCCCAGCCCGACGTGCGCTCCGTCACGCCACAGGTCTCGCTCTTGGGCGTGAACAGCATCCTCGAATTGCCAACGGGCCAGCAGAGCCGCATCCGGGTGACCGGCGTTGAGAGCTTTGCCAATCCCTTCCGTACCGACCCCGCACCCCTCGCGGGGGACGTGCGCCCGCTTGATCAGCCCGGGAGCGTCATTCTCGCCGCAGGCAGCCTCCCCGACGGCGTGGAACCCGCCGCGCTGGTGGGCCAAGATGTGACCATTCTGCTACGCAGCCCGCGCGGCGAGAGCGAACGCTTCGTGCTGCGTGTCGCCGGCGTCAACGACCTGACCGAAAATGAGGTGCAGGCCTCCGTCGTAGATATGGTCGCCATGAAAGCTTGGTGGTTTAACACCCCCGACTACCTGGCTTCCCAAGGCTACGACCTGGTGGTCGTGCGCACCAACGACGTTGCTGCCGCAGCGCAACTGGTGCGCAGCCTGCGTAGTGAAGGCTTCCAGGTGCAATCGCTCGAACTCATTCTCGAACAGGCCAACCGCGTCTTCGCCGTGATCAACGTCATGCTCGCCTCCGTCGGCGGCCTCGCGCTCTTCGTCGCCAGCCTGGGCATCGTCAACACCATGATCATGGCCATCTACGAACGCACCCGCGAAATCGGCACCCTGAAGGCCATCGGCGCCTCACGCGGCGACATCCGCGGCCTCTTCATGATCGAAGCCGGCCTAATCGGACTGCTCGGCGGCGCCGTCGGCATCGTCGGCGGCTGGCTCGTCGGCCTCCTGCTCAACCAAATCATCGGCTGGTACATCGCCCGCGAAGGGCTCCCCATCGCCGCCACCTTCTTCGTCACCCCCTGGTGGCTCGCCCTCGTCGCCCTCATCTTCGCCGCCCTAATCGGCATCGTCGCCGGCCTCTACCCCGCCGCCCGCGCCGCCCGCCTCGACCCGCTCGTCGCCCTGCGCTATGAATAACATTGACGCCATAAAGCCCTCAGTGCTATGATAAGCAACGAAAATGAACCAAAAGGGAACATACGTCCCCTTTTGGAAGGAAGGCGGGGAACCCGGTTCCCCACCTTCCCCCCACGGGAGTTTGGAGCTTCGCCCCACGCAGGGGCGTGGGGGAACCCGGTTTCCCACCTTCCCCCCACGGGAGTTTGGAGCTTCGCCCCACGCAGGGGCGTGGGGAACCCGGTTCCCCACCTTCCCCCCACGGGGGTTTGGGGAACCCGGTTTCCCACCTTCCCCCCACGGGAGTTTGGAGCTTCGCCCCACGC
>RSAS01000723.1:2054-4968 GCA_003934145.1 Candidatus Viridilinea halotolerans
GAACCCGGTTCCCCACCTTCCCCCCACGGGAGTTTGGGGAACCCGGTTCCCCACCTTCCCCCCCAAGGGAGTTTGGAGCTTCGCCCCACGCAGGGGCGTGGGGGAACCCGGTTCCCCACCTTCCCCCCACGGGAGTTTGGGGAACCCGGTTCCCCACCATAACCCCACGCAGGGGCGTGGGGAACTTGGTTCCCCACCTTCCCCCCAAGGGAGTTTGGGGCTTCGCCCCAGGCATGGGCGTGGGGAACCCGGTTCCCCACCTTTCCCCCAAAGGGGCGTGGGGAACCCGGTTCCCCACCTTCCCCCCAAGGGAGTTTGGGGAACTTGGTTCCCCACCTTCCCCCCAAGGGAGTTTGGGGCTTCGCCCCACGCAGGGGCGTGGGGAACCGGGTTCCCCACCTTAACCCCAAAGGGGCGTGGGGAACCCGGTTCCCCACCTTAACCCCACGCAGGGGCGTGGGGAACCGGGTTCCCCACCTTCCCCCCAAGGGAGTTTGGGGCTTCGCCCCCACGCAGGGGCGTGGGGAACTTGGTTCCCCACCTTAACCCCACGCAGGGGCGTGGGGAACTTGGTTCCCCACCGTAACCCCACGCAGGGGCGTGGGGAACCCCCGTTCCCCACCCACTTCCCACCGGGCAGGTGGGGCAACGCCGTTGCTCCACCTACCCACCAACAGAAAGATGCCTTGGCACCATGCAAGAGCAGGTCATCCGCGAAATCTATTGGAATATTCCGCAACCCTTCGGGTCGCTCTTCCTCTATGGCATTATGCTCATTGCGACCATCGTAATGACCTGGGGGATCCTACAGGATGTCATGCGTTGGCGTAAGGGTCAGGCCGATCTGCGCATCAACCAGGCGCCCCAGCGCCTCAAAGAGTTTTTGGTGCAGATCTTTGGCCAGAAGAAGGTGCTGCGCGACCGTCAGCCCGGTATGATGCACGCGCTGATCTTTTTTGGCTTCCTGACGCTCTTTCTGGGCACGAATGTCATCGCGGTGGAGGAGGATTTTACGCTGCCGATGATGGGCGAAGCGGCGGGCAAGGTGCTGGCGGGCAATTTCTATTTGGCCTACGAATTCATCATGGACACCCTCGGCCTCGTTTTTGTCGCCGGGGTGAGTTGGGCCATTTGGCGGCGCTACCGCACCAAGGAGCCGCGGCTCGACAATCGGCGCACCGATGCCTGGGTGTTGGGCCTGTTGCTCTTTTTGGGCATCGGCGGCTTTGTGATCGAAGGGCTGCGCATCGCCAATCAGGTGCTAGAAATTCACAATGCCAACGGCGAACTCATGGCCAGCGCCGTCGTCTATGAACAGACCTGGGTGCGTTTTGCCTATCTTGGCTATGTTTTGGCGGTCGTGTTCCACGCCATCGGCCTCGGCGAAGGCAGCGCCGTCGGCCTCTTCCTGCACCAATTCTTCTGGTTTACTCATGCCGGCGCGACGGCGGCTTTTTGGATCACGCTGCCCTTCAGCAAGTTTAAGCATATCGCCTACACGCCGATCAATATCTTCTTCCAAGACAAGACGCCCCACGGTGCGCTCGATCTCATTCCCAACCTCGAGGCCGAAATTGAGAAGGACGAGCCGCGTCTGGGCATCGCCAGCCTCGGTGATCTTACCTGGAAGCATCGTCTCGACCTCGATGCCTGTATGCGCTGCGGGCGCTGTCAGGCCAATTGCCCGGCCCACGCCGCCGGCACCGACCTCTCGCCCAAATATATCATTACTAAACTGCACGATTTGATGCACCAAGAGCCGATTCGTTTCAAGGATGGCAGCATCAAGGCCATTAGCCAACTCGAGACGGCGGAAGAGGGCGCAGCGGTAGATGTCGAAACCACTCCGCTCTACGGCAATCTCTTTAGCGAAAACGAACTCTGGAGTTGCACCACCTGCTACGCCTGCGTCCACGAGTGCCCGGCCATGATTGAACATGTGGACGACATCGTGGGTGCGCGCCGCCACCTGACGATGATCGCCAGCGAAGTGCCGCAGGGGGTCAAGCGCGTGCTGGAGGGCATCGAGCGCGCCGGGAACCCCTGGCGGCTACCGACGGGCGAACGCACCGCATGGGCCGCCGATCTCGACGTACCCGTCATGGCTGAAAAGGAAGAGGCCGAAATCCTCTATTGGGTCGGTTGCGCCCCCAGCTACGACGAACGCAGCAAACGTGTCGCCCGCGCCTTCGTGCAACTGCTACAAAAGGCCGGCGTAGACTTCGCCATTCTTGGTGATGAAGAGACATGCAACGGCGACCCCGCCCGCCGCATGGGTGAAGAGATGCTCTTCCAAGCGCAGGTCGAGCAGAACATTGAAACCATGAAGCAGTACAAATTCAAAAAGGTGGTCACCACCTGCCCCCACTGCTTCAACACGATCAAGAATGAATACCCCCAATTCGGTGGTGGCGCAGGCACCGCTTACGAAGTGCTACACCACAGCGAGTTGCTGGCCAGCCTCGTGGCTGAAGGCAAACTCAAGCCGACCACCCCCGTGCGCGAAAGCGTCGTCTACCATGACCCGTGCTACATCGGGCGTTACAACGAAATCTACGACGCGCCGCGTGAACTCTTGCGCGCCATCCCGGGCCTCGAACTGGTTGAGGCCCCGGAGCGCAACCGCGAACGGGCCATGTGCTGCGGCGGCGGCGGCGGCAACGCCTGGCTCGAAGGCTGGGGCAAAGAACAGGTCAACTACATCCGCCTCGAACAGTTGACCAAAGGCCAGCCACAAACCCTAGCGATGAGCTGCCCCTTCTGCATGATCATGTTCGAAGATGCCGCCAAAAACACCGGGCGCGACGAGAGCCTCAAGCGGCGCGACCTCGCCGAGATTCTGCTCGACGCGACGGCGTAGAGAATTCTTGAGGGGAGGGGTTCGGGGGGGGGGGGGGCCCCCCCCAACCCCCCC
>RSAS01000651.1 GCA_003934145.1 Candidatus Viridilinea halotolerans
CCTTCTGGCGGGGTTTTAGGGGCCGCAGGCCCCTAAAGTTCATGCGCATGGGGGCCAGGCCCCCGCACCCCCGCCGCGGCAGCGGCAAAAAGCGTAACTTGGTTACGAATCATGTCTTAGTGTACCTATAACACTATTGTAGAGCTTGGCTAGGGGGATGTCAAGCCGCTCCCCCCTGCCCTGTGGTACGATGTTGCCATGAAATGTCTGCTACAGATACTTGGTTTAGGGCTGTTCGTGTTTAGCCTGGGGGCGTGTGAACTGGTCGAGATGGTAGAAGCGCCGCCAATCACGCCGACGGCGGTGTTGGCGCCGTCGGTGGTACAGCCCCCCCCCACACCCGCGCCCTCGGCGGGGGTGCTGCTCGATCAGGCACTACGCGCCCTGGCACAGGGCGATGACGGCGCGGCGGCGCTCATCTTCAGCGATTTGCTGCAACACTACCCGGAGACGCAGGAGGCGCTACCCGCCCGGTATTACTTAGCGACCCACTATGCACTGCGCGGGCGCTGGACTTCGGCGGCGGAGCTTTTGTCATGGTTTTTGGCGCAAGCGCCAGCCGACGATCCGCTGCGTGCCCCGGCGCTCTTCTGGTTGGGGCGCACCCACGAGGCGGCGGGGAATCATGCGGCGGCAAGTGAGATCTTTGCATCCTATCGTGCCCTGGGGACAAGCATTGAGCCCTATGCGGCCCTGCGTCAAGCGGCGCAAGAGCGGGCGCTCGGGCATAACGAGGCGGCGCTGGCCAGTTTTCTGCACGCCGCACGCAGTTCGCTCGTGCCGGGTGAGCGGGCCGGTGCCTTCGAGAAGGCGATCGCCCTCCATGTGGCGGCTGGCCGCCCAACGGAGGTATTGAATCTTTATGTCGAGTTACTTGATTTGGCACAGTTGCCCAACTATCGCGCCCGCATCTTGGGTGAGGCGCTGGCGCTGGCCCAGGCGCAGGGTGAGGAGGCGTTGGCCCGCGACTGGTTGCTGCTGCTGGTGTCAGAAGCAGATCTGCGGGCGACGCCGCAGGCGGCGGCGGCGGCAGAGCAACTCTTGGCCGCTGGGGATGCGGCGCTCACCCCCGCAAGCGCCGGGCTGATCTTTGCCGCCAATGAGCGTTGGGCCGCTGCGGTGGCGCAACTGGAATTGGCGGCTGTGGCCGAAACCGACCCAGAGCAGCGCACCGTGCTATTGCAACAGCAGGGGTTGGCGTTGCGCGCCCAGGGCGATTTTGCGGCAGCTTTGGTGCGTTTGAGCGAAGCGGCGGCGCTGGTGCCGGACACCGCAGCCGGGCGGCAGGCGCAACTCGCATGGATCCAGACGCTTGGGCAGAGCGGCGCAATAGACGAGGCTATTCGGGGCTACATTGAGTATGCAGCCAACCATACGGACGATGCGCTGGCGCCGGTGGCGTTGGATCGCGCCGTGCAACTCTACGAGCGTCTGGGTGATGCGGCTGGCGCCCAACAGACGCGCATCGCGCTAGGCGAGGGCTTTCCAACGAGCGCAGAGGGCCAGGCAGCGCTGCACCGCGTGGCGCTAGAGTTGCTCGACAGCGGCCAACCCGTCGCGGCACGCGTCTTCTGGCAAGCCTTGGCGGAAGCGAACAGTGGCGCGGTGCGGGCGCGGGGAGCCTTCTGGGCGGGGCGGGCGGCGCGTGAAGCGGGCGACGCGGAAGCGGCGCGCCAGTTGTTCGTGGCAGCCCAAGCAGCCGCTCCGGCGAGCTACGAGGGCGCACGCGCCGCAGAAGAGCTTGGCGGCCCACCGCAAGGCGAACTGGCGCTTGATGCGCCGATCAGCGCCGCGCAGTGGGCTGAACTGGAAGACTGGGTGGCAGCGTGGGCCAGCGACGAACCCGTGACGCCGCCGGATCAGCCCTTGGCGCTCACCGTCGAGCGCACGGCACAACTCGAGGCGGTGGGCTTACAGCGCGAAGCGCTGGCCGCGTGGCTGCACGCCCTCGACCAGCGCCCGGCGGCGCGGGATCGCCTCGCGCTGGCGCGGGTGGCCCACGCCGACGGCGCAACCTACCCAGCCCTCTTGGCTGCTGAACGACTAGCGCGCCAAGCCCCTGCAAGCGCCCCCCCGCCCCCCAGCGCCCTGCAACGCCTGCGTTTTCCCACGCCCTACCCCGAACTGGTGCAGCGTGAGAGCGCAGCCCACGGCATCGATCCGCGCCTCTTCTACGCCCTGATGCGCCAAGAGAGCCTCTTCAACCCAGGGGCGACCTCGTGGGTGGGGGCGCGTGGCCTGGGCCAGGTTATGCCCGCGACGGGCGAAGGTATCGCCCAAAACCTCGGCGTCACCGATTTTGTGCTCGACGACCTCTACCGCCCGGCGGTGAGCATTCGCTTTGGGGCCTTCTACCTAGGGCAGCGCATCGTAGACATGCAAGGAAGCGTCCATGGCGCTCTGGCCGCCTACAACGGCGGCTTGGGCAACGCCCAGCGCTGGGCCGGTGGTTCCGTGGTAGATGATCCCGACCGCTACACCGAACAGATTGACTTCGCCGAAACACGCGGCTACGTGCGATCGGTCTATGGCTTTTGGGGCTTCTACCAGACCCTTTATGCAGCAGAGTAACCTGCTAGGCAGGGTGTGGGCGAGGGAACCAAGTTCCCTCGCCACACCCTGCCGCCCGGCGGGCCCCAATGTCGCCGCCCGGCGAAGTGTGGGGCGCAGCCCAACGCATTACCTTACGCCCTCCGGTGGGGGTGCGGGGGCATGGTGAACGTAAGCCTCTGGTGGGCCTTCCGGCGGGGGTTCGGGGGCATGGCCCCCGAAAAATTTCCCCTTCCGGCGGGGTTTAAGGGGCCGCAGGCCCCTATGGCACAACACCCCTGAAAGCCCAGGAAACAATAGATGATCAAATAGTCACCACACGGCTCTTGACAACGCTTCTGCAAAGAATTACCATTCGTGGTGTAATCTAAAATACATAAAACGACCGTAGTTTCGCTTTTAACTTTATTTTTAGTTTTGTGAGGGGGCAATGTTGAAGCAGGCTCCAAACTCTCTTTTTTTGTCCCGTTGTGGCGGCGAAGCCGCCACAACGGGACAAAAAGAGTCTTTCGGGGGGGCGAAGCCTCCCCCGAACTCCCACCGGATAGGGCTACGTCAACGTCGTTGGGGCTGCGCCCCAAACCCTCATTTTGTTGCTTTTTGGCGGCGAAGCCGCCAAAAAGCAACAAAATGAGTTTTCGGGGGAGGCGAAGCCTCACCCGAACCCCCACCGGAAGGCATAATTACCCACAAAGGGGTGTCAGATGCAGATCCTCATTGTCAGTAGCGATGTAATGCACGCTCGGATGACGCGCTTCCTCTTGGAAGATGTCGGGTATACAGTACAGCATGATGTTGATGAACATGCGGCGCGCCGTGCGCTGAAACAGGGATCGGTTGATCTGATTTTGCTCGATGCCGAATGTCCCGAAATTGGTGGCTACGATTTTTGCCGCGAGGTGCGCGCACAATACCATACGCCCATCATTTTCATGAGCGATAGCAATTTGGTATCTGACCGCGTTCGCGCCTTGAAGCTCGGCTCTGATGATGTGGTGCAGAAGCCCTACAATCCCAATGAACTGCTCGCCCGCATCGAGGCGGTGATGCGGCGCTACGGCGACGAATACCTGCGCCTCTACACCACCTATGAACCGATTTCGGTCGGTTCTATTCACCTTGATCCCGTTCAGCGCCGCGTTACCATCGCCAACGAGCGCGAAGAGAACCTGACCGAGCGTGAGTTTCAGTTGCTCTACTACATGGCCCAGAATGCGCGTTGCGTACTCAGTTCGCGCCAACTGCTCCAACAGATCTGGGGCATTGAAGACGCCACCGACAGTAACCTCGTGCCGGTCTATGTGGGCCGCCTGCGCCGCAAGATCGAGAAAGATCCGCTGAAACCTACCCACATTGTGCGCGTGCGCGACATGGGTTATTCTTTTCATCCGTGAGGGATGGGGGTTTCGCGGGGGCCATGCCCCCGCCCCCAGCGCGACAGCACTTTGAGGTAAGGGTGCGCACGGTAACCTGGTTCCCGTGCGCACCCTTACCTATGGCAGTTCCCAAATAACAAAATCGTCAAACCAGAGTACAGCCCCTCCCGCATCCGCGTAGGAACTGGTCGTCACACCGATTTTGCCTTCGGGGTAGGTGGCATCCTCCGCTTCGCCCAACAAGAAGCCGTTGAGGAAGATGCGCAACTGGTCGCCTTCGCGCACCGCCCGCAAACGATTCGCCTCCCCACTGCGCCAAAACTCCGCCGGATTGCCCTCCGCGAGCGTGCGTGGCTCGCCAACGGCGCGTATAACGAAGAGACGAAAGTAGTCGGCGAAGATTTCGTATTTGTAGTAGCCGATGTCTTCGCGCTGGCCAAAGATCAGCCCACAACTCGCGTCACTGCCCCCCGCGACAATCTGGCAGTCCACTTCGGCAATGAAGTTGCTCAACTCGCGCACCATGTAGAGCTCGTAGGAGGTGCCGCGTCCGCTCCATTGCACCTTGAAGACGCCATCTTCAATCGTATTGGTTTCGATTTCCTGAAAAACGCCCGTATACCAAGCATTACGATTGTCTACAAACTCGTCGCGGAAGATAACCAGCCCGCGCCCAAAGAGTTCCTCGGCGACGGCAGTCGCCGCGAGCGCCGTCGCGCTCGCGTGGGCTTGTGCCTGCGCCGTCGCCGTGCGCGCCTGCGTTGTCGCGGTGCGATCGGGAGTCGCGGTGGGCAGTGCGCTTGGCGTTGGACTAAGGGAAGCAGCCTCCGGCGTCGCGGGCACACCGGGGCCGCCACATGCGGCGAGGAGGATGAGCGCAAGAAGGAGGAGGATTTTTGGCGGCGGAAATGGCAATAGTCTACTCGTGTATGGTGCGCTTGATGCGCATACGGGTGCCGAACACCTTCCCCCAGCAGGGTTCATGGGTAAGACAAGGTTTCAGGGGTCAGGTTTCAGGGGTCAGCCCGAGCGCATCAGAAA
>RSAS01000101.1 GCA_003934145.1 Candidatus Viridilinea halotolerans
TAGCCGATAGCCGATAGCCGATAGCCGATAGCCGATAGCCGATAGCCGATAGCCGCTAGCCGCTAGCCGCTAACCGCTAACCGCTAGCCGCTAGCCGCTAGCCGCTAGCCGTTAGCCGTTAGCCGTTAGCCGATAGCCGATAGCCGATAGCCGATAGCCGAGCGGCGGGGGTTCGGGGGCATGGCCCCCGCAAAGCTCCCGTTGGGCGGGGGTGTGGGGGCGTGGCCCCCGCAAAGCTCCCGTTGGGCGGGGGTGTGGGGGCATGGCCCCCGAAAATCCCCCGTTGGGCGGGGGTGTGGGGGCATGGCACCCGCAAAGCTCCCGTTGTGCGGGGGTGTGGGGGCACGGCCCCCGCAAAGCTCCCGTTGGGCGGGGGTGTGGGGGCATGGCCCCCATATTCAGCAGCAATACTAGAAAGTATACTACACCTTAACACAAAAACGCGCCTCTTGAGCGTCAAATTCAGAACGCAGGTACTGAAAACCATTGACACCGCGCCCACTTCTGAAAATAAAAAATAGAACATTAGTTTAACTGATTGCAATGGGGGATTCATGTGGGATATGTGTGGGATAACGTGGGATAAAACGGGCCACTTGTGTAAAACATTAGCGCTTGCTGCAACTTAGGGTAGACAAGACTCGTATAATAGACAGACACGGGGCAAGCCCCAAGCCAACTTTTTTGTTCCGTTGTGGCGGCTTCGCCGCCACAACGGAACAAAAAGAATTTTTCGGGGGCGGCACAGCCGCCACCACCCCCCACCGGAAGGGTGCGCGGCTGCCACCACCAGGGGGCGTGGGGGAACCAAGTTCCCCCGCGAGATGAGGGATGTAGGGCACCGCCCTACACAAGCGCATAGCCAAGGAAAAGACCATGACCATGATGAAATCAGCTTCCATACCCGAAATGATTACCCAAAGCCGCGAGGTTATGACCAGCCCGAGTGTGCCCACCTTCGAGCGCTATGAGCGCCATGGCACAGTAGCCAATGCCGCAATGTATGTAGGTATCGCTGCGATCATCGCCGGCCTGCTTGGGCTGGGTAGTGGCGTGGGTGGCGTCATTACTGGTTTTCTCTCCGCATTGGCCCAGTTCTTCGTCTTTACCGGCTTGGTCTACTTTTTGGGCAAAAAGATGTATGATGGGACGGGTACATGGGACGAAGTGGCCTACACCTTCTCGCTCTTCACCGCACCCTTGATCATCATTGGGGCGCTGATTGGCTTGGTGATTACCCTCTTCGCATGGGTTCCGCTGATTAACATTCTGGTGGCCTTTGTGGGCCTGATTGTGGGCCTAGCACTGCTGCTGGTGCAGGTCTACTATGCCTACATTGCGGTACAATCGAGCATGAATCTGGTCAATCAGAGCCAGGCGTTGATTACGTTGGTGCTTTCGTCTGTTGGTACGTTTATCGTGATGTTGCTTGTCGCTGCGATCTTCTAAACCTATGCGTATCTTACATCTTGCCGATCTCCATTTAGGAGTCGAAAATTACGGAAGGATCGATCCGGCGACGGGCTTGCATTCACGCTTGCTCGACTACCTCGCCCGTCTGGATGACGCCATCGCCCTCGGCTTAGCCGAGGGCGTTCATTTGGTGCTGATTGCGGGCGATATTTACAAAAATCGCACGCCCAATCCGACCCATCAGCGTGAGTTTGCGCGGCGCATCCATCGCCTGCGCTCGGCGGGGGTGCCGGTCTTTATTCTGACGGGCAACCACGACATCTCGCCCGCGCTGGGGCGCGCCCATTCGGTGGAAATTTTTGATGCCTTGGGGGTCGAAGGGGTCACCATTGCCGACCGCCCGCGCTTGCATCAGATCACGACGAATGCCGGGATGCTGCAGATCATCGCCGTGCCCTGGGTGACGCGCCACAATCTGATGACGCGCGAGGAGATGCGCGGGGCGACGTTTGCTACGATTGAGTATGAGGTGCGACGGCGGCTGGAGGCCTTTATCGCGGATGCGGCCCAACGCCTCGATCCCGCGCATCCCGCGCTGATCGCTTTCCACGGCAGTATTGACGGGGCGCAACTGGGGGCCGAACGCAGCATGACCCTCGGCCAGGATCTCGTGCTGCCCCGTTCGGTCATGACCCAGCCGGGCGTCGCCTATGTGGCGATGGGCCACATTCACAAGCACCAGGTGCTACACCACGATCCGCCGCTGGTCTATCCGGGGAGTATCGAGCGGGTGGACTTTGGCGAGCGCGATGAGCCAAAGGGCTGTGTGCTGGTGGAACTGGCGCATGGCAAAGCGACGTGGCAGTTCCATGCGTTAGCGGCGCGCCCCTTCGTGAGCATCACGAAGGATGTGCGCGCCAGCAGCGATCCGCTAGAGCAGGTGCGCACCCTCATTGGGCGTCACGATCTGCGTGAGGCGGTGGTGCGCGTGGAACTTCAGGCGGAGCGTGAGCAGGTGCCCCAACTGCGCGAAGAGCGTATCCGCGAGCTGTTGGAGGCGGCAGAGGCCTTCTTCATCGCCGCGATCAAGATCAATGTCGAACGCAGCGGGCGCAACCGCTTGGCGGGCATGGATCAGGAGTTGCTCGACGGCCTGACGCCACGGCGGGCGCTTGAACTCTACCTGCAGAGCAAACAGCCGCCGGTAACCGCACCGCGCACCAAGGCGCTCTTAGCCGCCGCCGATGAGCTGTTGGCGGAGTGAGGCGGGAGGCGTGTGGGGGAGGCTTCGCCTCCCCCGGAGGGGCTTGGGGGAGGCGAAGCCTCCCCCAAGAAACTTTTTTGTTCCGTTTTGGCGACAAAGCCGCCAAAACGGAACAAAAAAAGGGGGCTGAGGCGCAGCCCCAACAGCGGGTTGTAGGGCGGCAGCCCTAAACGTCATGCGTATGGCGAAGCCGCCCCCGAACCCCTCCCACCATAGACATTATCTGAAAGACTATAGCAGGCTTGACATAGCAAGAGCCACTTTTGTATAATCATCGTATATACACAAGGAGGCCGCATGCAGAGTCGTGTTCAGAAATGGGGCAATAGCCTTGCGCTGCGCATTCCCAAGTCGTTTGCTACCGAGATTGGCTTACATGACGATACGCCAGTTGAGCTTTCGCTGGTTGAGGGAAAATTGGTTGTTGCACCACTCTCGCTACCACCTTTTTCTTTAGAGGCATTACTTGATCAGATTACTCCCGAAAATAGGCATAATGAAGAGGATAGTGGTGCAGTTGTAGGCCGTGAGGTCTGGTGATGAGCTATCTACCGCAGCGGGGTGATATTGTATGGCTCACCTTCAATCCACAAGCAGGTGCAGAACAAGCAGGGCGACGACCGGCAATGGTGTTGTCACCAGCGAGTTACAATGGCAAAGTTGGGCTTGCAATCTTCTGCCCGATCACTAATCAGCGCAAGGGCTACCCTTTTGAGGTTCTCTTGCCAGATGATCTGCCAGTAACCGGAGTGGTCTTGTCTGATCAAGTCAAGAGCCTTGATTGGCGAAGTCGCAATGCACAATTCGCATGCCAAGCACCGGAGGCGGTCATCGTTGAGGTGCTACAAAAAGTCGCCACATTAATCACGTTGCCATTGTTGTAAAAGAATGCTCTTCGTGCGCTGTGACGGCTTCACCATCACAGCGCAACAAAGAGAGTCTTGCTCAGCGCAGCACAATATCCGTCCACTCCTCGATCCAGCGCTCGCGGTGCAACTCAATCGCCGCCGGGCTGAGCGTCGTGGGCTGGCTCGGCACCTCCGCGAAGCGGGTAAAGATGTCGGGCAGGGTCGCGTTGGGGTTGGCCGGGTAGACAAACATCTGCAAGGGGATGTCGCTCTGGAAGGTGGTTTCGAGCATGAAGTCTACGAAGCGTTGCGCCAACGCCTCGTTCTGCGTGCCGCGCAGGATGCCAACAAACTCGATCTGACGAAAGACGCCACCGGGAACGAAAAGATTGCCCGTGGGCGGTTCGTCGAGCGCCCCTTCGCTGAAGAAGACCTCGGCGGCGGGGCTGGTGGAGTAACTGACGACGAGCGGGTGACTGCCCGTGCTACTGCCGCCGCTGAACTGGGTGTAGTAGGCCTCCGACCAACCCGGGCTGACGGCCACCTCGTTGGCGCGTAGATCGCGCCAGAACGACTGCCAGGTGTACGCGCCCTCTTCGCCGAAGTGGGCAATAGTGGCCAGCAAGAAGGCGAGGCCGGGCGAAGAGGTGGCGGGGTTTTGCACCACCAACTGGCCACGCCAAGCAGGATCGGTCAATTCCTCTAGGCTAGCGGGCGGTGTGCGCCCGCTGGCCTCTAGCGCCGCACGGTCGTAGTTGAGCACTACATAGCCCACATCCACGGGTAGCAGGCGCAGTTCAGGATCGAGTTGCAGTTCGGCAGGAATTGCCGCCAGCGCGGGCGAATTGTAGGGCAAAAAAATATCGGCGGCCAAAGCGCGACTGAGGAAGGTATTGTCTATACCAAAAAAGAGATCGGCTAGGGGCGCGCCGCGGCTCAGAATGGCCTGATTGAGCGCCGAGCCGGTATCGCCCACCTTGAGGAACTCCACGCGCACCCCACTTGCCGCCTCAAAGGTGTCCAACACCTCCTGGCTGATACTAAAGCTATCGTGGCTCATCACCACTAAACGGGCGGGGGCGGCAGTTGGCGTTGGCGCAGCGGCGGGTGTGCCGCAGGCGACCAGCAACAGAGCAAGCATAGAGAACAGAAGCAAACGGGGCATTGGAGTCTCCTAATGGCGAAGAAGGATGCGCGGGAACCTGCTTCCCTCGCATCCTTCTTCGCCGCGAAAGAGCGCATAGGAACGCAAAAAACCGCAATCCCTTCCCCCCTCTCCCACAACGTGTGGGAGAGGGGGCAGGGGGTGAGGGCCATCTCGGGCATCCCAAGAGTGTAAGAGAGAAGCCTCTTTGTCCTCCCAATCTGCGGTACAGTATACACATAATACCAATTGCGATTGAATTGTCCGCATTATCGTCATGCTGAGCGCAGCGAAGCA
>RSAS01000724.1 GCA_003934145.1 Candidatus Viridilinea halotolerans
GGAGACGGGGAGGCGGGAGGCGGGGAGGCGAGAGGCGGGGAGGCGGGAGGCGGGGAGGCGGGAGGCGGGGAGGTGAGAGGCGAGGAGGTGGCGGAAACGCCATCGGAATGCTGCGGGCTGGTTAGGGCGGCGTGCAACGCATGCACCTGCGGGTAGCGTTGGCTTGGTTCGGGCGCGAGCGAGCGCAGCACCACCCGCTCGACCAAGGCGGAAATATGCGCATTGAGCGTACGCGGCGGGTTGAGGGGAACGCCCACGGCCCGCTGCTCTGCCGCAGGCGGTGCCCAGCCGGTCAGCAGTTGGTAGCAGAGCGCACCCAGCGCATAGACATCACTCGCGGGCGTAGGTTCATCCTCTGCCGTCGTAAGTTCAGGGGCGCAATAGGGCGAGCCCGCCAAGCGGCTCCGGCGCACCAAGGCAAAGGGCGTCAGCCAGAGTCGTTGTTCGTCATCCGACCAAAGATCGCTTGGCCGCAGATCGCCCAGCAGCAGCGGGGGGGCGTGTTGATGCAGTTGCGCCACCGTCGCACAGAGTTGCGCAACAAGCCCAAGCACCTCCGCTTCCGGCAAGGGGCTACCCCGCCCCCGCGCCACCCGTTCCAGATCGTGGCCTTCGGGATCGCCACACACCAAGTAGTAACAATCCTCGTGGGCAAAATGATTGTCAAGTGCCAAAAGCCTTGGCCCACGCGCCGCAACCACTTGAGTAGCCAAAACGCCCACGTCGCCCAAAGCAAAAGCAGCGGGTTGGGACAAAGCACAGAGCAGCACACGCCGCGTTGTTTCGCTATCAAACGCCCGGTAGACAAGCCCATCTGGCTGCTGATCCACCACATAGGTGATACGATAGCGTTCGCGTAGGAGGGTATCAGGGGCCAGCATAAGTACCTCGTTGTTATGTCGTGTTGCGCGTTGGCGGCTGTGCCGCCGACACGCAAGATAAGAACAAATATACGATAGCGCAGTCCTCGCGCCCCCGCCGCAAGGGGTTTAAGGGCGGACAGAACATTCGCTCGGCAAGTCACGGATAGGTGATTGG